>JANOWZ010000601.1:0-2831 GCA_031418155.1 Deinococcales bacterium | reverse complement strand
ATCGACTCGGCCCTCCAGCGTTAAAGCATGAATCTTGCCGCCAAGAACCGCGGTCGGTGCGGGAACTTCGGCGGTCACGCGAACGTCGTCACCCTCGAGTTTGAAGGTTCCATCCGACTCGACTTTCACAGTAAGCAAGACGTTGCCACCACTCGGGGCCTGACCCTTCAAGCGCAATTTCGCACCATCTCGAGAACCGGCAGGAATGTTGACATCCAACTTGCGGTCGCCAACTTGAACTTGTCGGCTCGTGCCGCGATACGCTTCGCTGACACCTATGCGAATCGTGCCTTCAACATCTCGCAATGCTTGGGGTCGAGCTTGACCGCCATACCCCGGTTGGCCTCCGAAAAGATCCTGGAAATTTCCACCTCGAGGCGCACCATTGCCGAAGAGGGTTTGGAAGAAATCGCTGAAATCTTGCCCGCCCGCTCCGCCTTGACCGCCCGCGCCTCCAGGCCAACCTCCGGGTTGCTGAGGAATGTTCCCAGTGCGCCCATACGTGTCGTAGACCTGACGCTTCTCCGTATCGCCCAGGACTTCGTAAGCCTCGTTGATCTCCTTGAATTTCGCCTCAGCATTCGCGTTGCCCTTGTTGCGGTCCGGGTGAAACTCTTTGGCGAGTTTGCGATACGCCTTTTTGATGTCATCGTCCGTCGCTGACTTGGGCACGCCGAGGAGTTTGTAATAATCGAGGTAGCTCATGGGGTCCTAAAAGGCAGAGGAAAGAGAAAAGATGAAAGAGGCGATCCCGCCCGTCAGGTGCGTCTTGGGATCAAGAGGAAAGTAAAGGCTCGAGCGTTAATTCGAGGTTCAGTTGACTTGCTTGGAAACCAACACTCGAGCGGGTCGCACCAGCTTGCCACGGATCGTGAAGCCAGCCTGGTAAACCTCGAGAATCATGTCGTCCTGATCTCCAGGACCGGTGCCGATGGCCTCGTGAACGTTTGGATCGAAGAGTTCGCCCTTGCCGGGAACGGATTCAACTCCGAAGCTCGAAAGGGTTTTCAAGAAGTTTTCACGCACGCTCGAGAAGCCCGGAATCAAGGTGCTCGGATCGCTGACACCAGCATCAAGGGCTCGAGTGACATCATCGAGCATTGGCAGCACAGCTTCGATGGCTTTCGCTTCGCCAGCGGTTTTTGCTTCGGAAACCTCGTCAGTCATGCGGCGGCGATAGTTTTCAAAATCGGCGTACAACCTCGAGAATTTTGTCTTCCATTCGGCGACTTCGCGCTCGAGGTCATCGGCTCGGGCAATCTTTTTTTGCAATTCCTCGAGTTGCGCGAACATCTCAGGGTTCATGTCGGGGAAGTCGGTGTTGTCTTCGCTTGCTGCGTTCGCGGTCACGTCGTCGCTGCCGAAATCTTCATTGCCTGTCAAGCTCTCGTTGGCTGGTTTGGGTGTGGTGTCATCCATTGGTGTCTCCGGTTCGTGGCAAAGGGCGAAGCGCGGATCACACCAAGTGTGCTTCGCACAACGCCCCCACGGGTGTCGTGATTTGGCTCGAGTTTAACCGGCTGGTTTGAAATCAGCGTCGATCACGTCGTCATCTTTTGGTGGGGCGCTCGAGGCTTGTGCAACCTCGCCGCCAGCTTCGTTCGCGGCTGGCGTGGCCTGCATTAAATTGCGCAAGGCTTCCTCGAGATCCTTCTGCAACTGATCGATCTTCGAATCGTCCTCGGTTTGAATTGCGGTTCGGGCCTGATCGGTCAGGCTCGAGACTTTTTCTTTCAAATCTGCTGGCGCATCCGGGCTGTCACTAACTTGCTTCTCGGCCTGAATTCGCAAGCTGTCAAGGTTGTTGCGCTTCTCGACTTGCTCCTTGCGCTTCTTGTCCGATTCGGCGTTCAGTTCGGCCTCGGTGATCATGCGATCAATCTCGTCCTTGCCGAGCGTGGTGGTGTTTTCGATGCGAATGCTGGCTTCCTTGCCGGTGCTTTTCTCTCGAGCCGCGACGTGCAGAATGCCGTTCGTGTCGATATCAAAGGTGACTTCGATCTGTGGCACACCCGCTGGCATTGGAGGAATTCCCTCGAGTTTGAAACGGCCCAGGCTTTTGTTGTCGGCGGTCATTGGGCGCTCGCCTTGAACGACGTTGATCTCCACACCAGGTTGGTTGTGATCGGCAGTCGTGAAGGTTTCGGTTTTCTTGGCTGGAACGGCGGTGTTGCGCGGAATCAACGGTGCGACCATGCCACCTTTGACTTCAACGCCCAAAGTCAGTGGTGTGACATCAACCAGCACAATATCGCCAACGCTCGAGTCACCGCTCAGGATTCCGGCTTGCACGGCTGCACCCAAGGCCACGGCCTCATCAGGGTTGACGGTTTCGTTCGGGGTTTTGCCCATCAGTTTCTCGACCAGCATTTTCACGGCTGGAACTCGAGTCGAACCACCAACGAGAATCACTTCGTCAATCTTGCTTGGTGAAAGCTTCGCATCCTCGAGGGCCTGCAAGACTGGCTTGCGAACTCGCTCGAGCAGGTCGGCGATCAGGCTTTCAAATTGTGCTCGGGTGATTTTCTTCTCGAGGTGCATTGGCGTGCGCGTCTCGGGATCGAAGGTGATGAACGGCAGGCTAATCGTGGTTTCGCTGGTGCTCGAGAGATCCACTTTGGCCTTCTCGGAGGCTTCGATCAGGCGTTGCAGGGCCGAAGGGTCTTTGCGCAAATCGAAGTTGTGTTCCTTCTTGAATTCGTCTGCGAGCCAGCCGACTGAACCAGTTGTTGGGCATGCAGGTAGACTTCGGCTACGCCTGTTCAATTCTTTCTCGACTTGGGTTTGCGGCTGAGGTAGCTTTTGCCATCATGATCAAGGGACAGGCCTTT
>JANOWZ010000600.1:0-1799 GCA_031418155.1 Deinococcales bacterium | reverse complement strand
CAACGCCTCAAGGATTTTTCTGGGTGCGAGGGCTGGACCGCGCAGGAAGCTCGAGTTTTCGTCCAGCGGCACGCCGAGAAGATTGATCATGATTTACGATAACCGGTTCGAGAACACCCGCACCTCGAGTTGAGCCTCCGCTCAATGCTCGAGCACACTTTCGAGTTTGAGGATTTGACGCGGCGCACTCCAACGTTGCGCGTCTTTGTTCAGCACCAATCCGGGCGCGATCAGGGCGCAGGCGTGTTGGGCCAGATTGTTCGAGTCAAACCAAACGATCACATCGCCAGTGTCGGGCGGATTCGTCGTGACAGAGTAACTCATTTCTTGCAGAGTGCATAAGCGTGACCAGCACGACAAACCCAGTGCAAGAAAATGCACTGGGACTGAGGTCTTGAAGTGAGCCCCCGGTTCCGCTGAAAATCAGCGTCTCATGAACCCAGAAGCTCAACACCTATTCAACAGCACACAAGCCACTTTCACAACCCGCAGTACCCAAAGCAGCTTCGAGACAGCCATGCACAGCTTCCTCGACGGTGACGGCAACCCAAGACCACAACGCAGCACCGGCAACAGTCCAAGTAGCCTCAGTCGCTTCTACAACAAAGCCCTTTGGAACTTACACATATTCAACCAGCACCTTCAAAAAACGGCTTTGTCCCGCATTCTGACCGCCAGGAATCAAGCTCGAGGTCAAGCCCGAACGGTTGAAGCTGCCCTTGACCTGAGCACCCTCGAGAAGACCGGTGACTTCCCGGATTTACCAGTCAGTGTCTTCAACGCTGTACTCGGCCTGCATGTGGTGGTGCTCTACGTGATGGTTGGTAACGAGCGCCAACCGTTTTCGTTCGCCATCTGGAAAGGCAAAGGTTTTGCCACGCCAGTCATGCTTGCGTTGGCGTTGCTCAAGCAACTCAAACGCGCCCTGCCCGACGGGATCAGCGTTCGGGCTTTGGCCGACACGGGTTTTGGCAGTGGCGCATTCGTTGACGGTGCTGCAAAGCTTGGTTTTCATGTGGTCACTGGGATGCCGTGTGATCGCACAACCGTTCAGGGCAAACGACTCGATCAACTCAACATGCGAGGCTCAAAGGTTGATTTGACATGCTGTTCGACACCAGTTTGGGTGAGTTGGTATCGCTTGAAACTCAAAGATGGCAAGTATGAATGGAGGTACGTGGTCAGTACAAAACCGGCGAGTGGGACAACGATTTCTCGGTGGGGACGACGGAGATGGTTGATTGAAGCGTTTTTTAAGGTCATGAAATCCAGGTTCGGACTCGACCAGTTTGGTCAGCGAACAATGCGAGGTGCGATTCGTTTTTTGACGCTGGCTATCCTAGCATTCATGCTAACAGCAATCTCGAGGACAGCGTTGATGATGGGTGTTTTACCGGATTGGCGATTCTTGGCGTTAGCCTTACGCCGTGTACTTGTACCGTGGTTGGTGGGGTTGAAACTCGAGTTGGAACGGGAGTTGCTTGAGGTCGCGTCTGGTTTGCGTTGTGATTTCATGCGTGCCACTGCATGAATGCAAGAAATGAGTTAAGCTACGAACCCAAAAGTTGTTGCGAAAAGATTTGGAGCAAAAGCTGGGAATCGCACCCAGGTCTCGAGCTTGGCACGCTCGCGTCCTGCTATTGGACGACTTCTGCATCTGGAGATCCCGGCTGGACTCGAACCAGCGTCTTCGACCTTCGCACGGTCGCGCCCTTCCATCTGGGCCTCGAGATCAGTTGTGTTTCTGTTCTTCATGGTCAAAATCTTGGTTTCCAAGTTTTGACCTCCAGGAAATTGGA
>JANOWZ010000599.1:0-14145 GCA_031418155.1 Deinococcales bacterium | reverse complement strand
TGCACTTGGACGGCTGATGAAATACGCGCCAATACCTGTCAGAATCAGAATCGGGATCGTCCACCAAAACATGTTGCGTCGTCTCGAGATCAGTTCTGCTCGAACTTGCTTGCGATATTCGAGGCTGGCTTTGGTTCTGGTGGCCTGCTCGAGGGCTTCGGCTCGGGCTTGAGCCTTCTGTTCCTCTTCAAGGCGAATGCGGTTTTTGTCGTCCTCGCTGAGCATGGCTCTAAGTTAGGGGTTTGCAAATGAGCCCAAACTCATCGGGGTTTCAGGTGCGACTTATGTCAAAGCCCGAGTGAGTGACACGGCGTTCACTCACCTGAGACAGCAGTTCGTTCAAGATCAATTGACCTTGAATTCCGTGCCCAAGGTTGCGTTGCAATTTCCGCCAACCCAAAGATCGAACGTTGAGGAATCAAGCACGTAAGCCTTGTCTACCGCACTCCAATAGCGTCGCGCCGAGGCGGGCAATTCAAAACGCAAGGTTCGCGTTTCACCAGCCTCGAGCCGAACACGCTCGAATGCTTTGAGTTCCCGCACGGGCCGTGCCGCCCGCCCGTAACGCTGATGCAAGTACAGTTGCGCGACTTCCTCGAGCGCACGCGCTGCGGTGTTGTGCAGGTCAACCGTGACGTGCAGTGTTTCGTTGATGCCGATACTCGAAGCGTTCAGAGTCAAGTTGCTGTACTCAAGGCTGCCATACGACAGGCCGAAACCGAACGGGAACAGCGGTGTGCTTTCCTCTTCCCAGTAGCGTTTCGATTGCGTGCCCGGTTGATGCGAACGCAGGTGCGAGTAAATCATGGGGACTTGCCCGACGCTTCGCGGCCAAGTGAAGGGCAACTTGCCGCCAGGTGTTGCCTCACCAAAGAGCAAATTGGCGACGGCCAGACCACCCTCCGAACCGGGATGCCAAACCATCAGGATCGCTGGCACCTTTTCGATCACGTGGCGCAAATCCAACGGACGACCACCAAGCAAGACCAGCACGACCGGCGTGCCCGTCTGCGCCACAGCCTCGAGCAATTCGAGTTGACGACCCGGAATCTCCAGCGTCGAACGTGAGGCGACCTCACCGCTCATGTCTTCCACCTCGCCGAGCACAAGCACCGCAACATCAGAGGAACGCGCAAGCTCGAGGGCTTGCTCGAACTCTGCGGTTTCATCGAACGGTGCGGGTGGTCCTTTGGGTTCAAACATTTCAAACATGGATGGGAAGGTGCGTTTGGGTTTTTGCACGCCAACTGCCTGATGAACTTGCACGCCTTCACCGGCCACACGTTGCACACCCTCAAGCACCGAGACCGTGCTTTGCAAATCGTGCACGAACACCCACGGTCCGAGCATCACACGCTTGTCATCTGCGAACGGTCCGATCACCGCAACTGATTTCAGTGCCGAACGCTCGAGCGGCAAAACTGCGCCCGTGTTTTGCAACAGCACCGCCGAACGTTCTGCCGCAACTCGAGCCAAATCACGGTGAGCTGGATTGGTCAGGATCGCTTCGGTTTTGCTTTCATCAACGTATGGTTGCTCAAACAGGCCGAGTTGAACTTTGAAACGCAAAATGCGTCGGACGGCCTCATCAATCGGTTGCTCCTCGAGTTCTCCCGATTGCACCGCCGTCACCAATGTTGCGAACGCGGCCAATCGTGGCGTGGGCATGGATTGCCCCGCGAGTACACCGAAATCCATCCCGAGGGCCATCTCCATGTCGAGCCCCGCACGAATCGCCCGAACCGCTGAATCACGGTCGTCTCGAGTGAACCCGTGTGTTGAGAGGTCCACCACCGAGTTCGCATCGCTGACGGTGAAGCCATCGAAACCGAACTCGCCCCGCAGGACTTCTGTGATCAGGTGATGGTCCGCCGTTCCAGGTACGCCGTCATTACCGACGTAAGAGGTCATGATGTTGCCCGCCCCGGCTTTGAGGGCCGCCTCGAACGGGGGCAGGTAGACGTTGCGCAACTCGGCCTCGGACAGATGCACCTCGTCGTAATCCCGACCACCGAGCGCCGCGCCGTACCCGACAAAATGCTTCGGACCGGCAATCACCCGATCCGACGCGCCAAGCGTCTCACCCTGAAAGCCACGAACCTGTGCCTCGGCCATGCGAGCGCCAAGGAACGGGTCCTCGCCAGCGCCCTCGACGATGCGGCCCCAGCGCGGATCTCGAGCGATGTCCACCATCGGTGCGAACGCCCAGTGAATGCCGACACTGCGGGCCTCCAGCGCGGCGATGGTTTGCACCTGTTCCGCGAGGTCCGCATCCCAGGAGGCCGCGAGGCCGAGCGGAACCGGGAAGATCGTGCGCAATCCGTGAATGACATCGAAGCCGAACAGCAACGGAATGCCCAGGCGGGTTTGTTCGACCGCCAATTTTTGCAGGCGGTTGGTTTCTCGAGCGTTGGACACAAACAGCAGGCTTCCGACACGACCTGCGCGAAGTTCGGACTCGACATTTTCGTTCTGTGGCACGAAGCCAGGGAAGTGAAAATACTGCGTGAGTTGCCCAACTTTTTCCTCGAGGGTCATTTTGGCGAGGAGTGTTTCGACGCGCTCGAGGATGATGTTTTGGCTGGTCATTGGAAGTCTCCTTTTCGGGTGTTGGAAATGCGGCTGAATTCATCAAGTTGCAGACGGGATGTACCCGAAAAGTGATGGCACTTCCTCATGCCTCCGAGCCAAGGTTTTCCTGCGACCTGAATCATATCTCGAGAATGGTCGCCATCGATCGATTGTCTCTGGCAATACCGGTCAGGGTTCATCCCCGGGTGCATCGGTCAAGCCGACCATAGGGTTGTCCATCTGATGGGCGCATGTTCAAGGGCAAAGGGTATGCTCCTCGAGCACACTGATCATTGGTGAGCCTGAGGACCCACTTCATGGATGGACACCGTTTAAACGCAGGCTACAGCATCACCAGCGGCTCAACTGACCCGCCCGTGGTGGCCATTGCTTAACATCATGTCTTAAACAGTTCGCCTCGGGCCATGTGCGCTCGAGCGTTGTTTCACCAGAGGAGTGTTCGTGTCTCAAAACCTGTCAAATTATGCCGTTCTTATTTTCGGGGCTGGAAAAGTCGGCGAAACCATCGCGCACCTGCTGCACCACAGCGGCGATTATCACGTGATCCTGGCCGACAAGGATGCCGCTGCGCTCGAGCGGGTCAAAAAGCGCTTGCCGCTCGAGACCGTGCAATTGGATGCCAGCGATCCGGTCGCACTCAAAACAGTTTTGGCTCGGGTCAAAGCGGTAATTTCTGCCGGACCGTACTTTGTGAACATGGGGATCGCGCAGGCCGCGCTCGAGACGGGCGTGAATTATTTTGACTTGACCGAGGACCGCGAAACCACCGCTGCCGTGCGTGGTTTTGCGGACCGCGCCAAATCCGGTCAGGTTTTCGTGCCGCAATGCGGGCTCGCTCCGGGGTTCATTGGGATTCTTGCGGCGCACCTGGCGCAAGGGTTCGACAAGATTTTTGAAATCAAAATGCGGGTCGGGGCGTTGCCGAAATTCCCATCGAACATGCTGATGTACAACCTGACCTGGAGCACCGATGGGATCATCAACGAGTACATCAATCCCGCCGAGGCGATCCTGGATGGCAAACTGACCGAGGTACAATCGCTCGAGGGGCTCGAGGAATTTTCCTTGGACGGCATCACTTACGAGGCGTTCAATACCTCCGGCGGTCTGGGAACGTTGTGCGAAACGCTCGAGGGTCAGGTTCAGAAGCTCGATTACAAGAGCGTGCGTTATCCCGGTCATCGCTACTTGATGCAATTTTTACTGCGCGATTTGCGCCTGTCTGAACGCCGTGAATTGGTCAAAGAAATCCTCGAGAATGCCTTGCCGATCACGCCGCAAGATGTGGTGCTGACCTTCTGCACGGTCACGGGTGAGCGCAACGGTCGTTTCACACAGATTTCTGATGCGCGAAAAATTTACGATCTCGAGGTGCACGGCGAGCATTGGAGCGCGATTCAACTCACGACCGCCGCCAGCGTCTGCGCCGTGCTGGACTTGCACCGTTTTGGCACCTTGCCGCAACATGGTTTTGTGCGTCAGGAACAAATTCCGCTCGAGCCATTCTTGGACAACCGGTTTGGGCGCTATTACGTGAGCAAAGAATTGCTCTGATCTCGAGCGACGCGAACGAGGGCAAGTGCAACCCAAACGCATTGGGTTGCACTTGCTCGAGTTGTTGATCCCTTTGGCATCGATGCAAATGATTTTCATTCTCATACTCAGATGCGCTTTTTTCACCCAAGGCTAACGGACACAAGTTAGGTTGAGAGACGCAACCGACACGCTTGGGTCGCTGCCTTTCCCCGGAGGTCCCACGATGAAATT
The DNA here is from genome assembly GCA_031418155.1 of Deinococcales bacterium. Lineage (GTDB taxonomy): Bacteria > Deinococcota > Deinococci > Deinococcales > JAAFIG01 > JANOWZ01. Next base: position 9,786 of record JANOWZ010000599.1, on the reverse strand, counting down.
CCCCCCGCTCGCCAGCGCTACGATCCTGTTTGTCTTTTTGGGAGGCTGCACTCAAGTGGCTTCGACCGCTGTATTGCCAATCACCACGGTCGGCGCACCTGGGAAGTCAAGCACGTCCGTCCCGGCGAAACCGGGCGGATCGGTGCCTGCCCCGGCCCCGGTCGTGTCGCAACCTGCGCAACCGACTGCACCAATCACGCAACCCGAGATGCCTCAACAGCCAGCCGTTCCAGGCAAAAGCCCAGATGCGACGAGCACAACGCCGATCCAAGCCACGGATGTCTACCTGAACCACTTCTGCCTCCTTTCGGACCACAGCAACCTCTGCTCGAGAACCACGATGCACCCGGACTGGCCGGGTCACAGCCTGAAACTCGAGCCAATGAACGGCAGCGGCAGGACACTGGCGGGCACACTGGTGATCGAATACGATGCCAGCAAAATCGAACCCGCCGTTGATGGCAACTTGCGCCATTCCGTCAAGCACACCACGATCGCCTTCGAGAAAATCCCAGGCAAATTAACGATTCGCAACTTTGTGGTGCAACCCGGCAAGGACTACCAGTACCTTTGGAATCGGATCAAACCGAATGCCAATGGCACCGTCATCGGCAAAGCGACCTTCAGTTGGCGGCAGGACAACCAAACCAAATACGCGATGGGGTGTTACGAATTTCAGATTGAGTCTGAGGGCGGCGACGACAACATTCAGGGTCTCGAGAAGAGTAAATTCAACGCGTATGGCGGCATGGATTGCGGCAACCCAAGCATTCCTGAGTGATCCGACCCGAAGGCGATTACAAAATCACCGCAGATTCCTGCGTTGCTCAATCGGGTTCACATTTTGCTTCAAACACCCGACGGAAACCGGTAAAGTTCTGCGCTCATTCCTAATCTTGAACTGTTCCGCCACCTGATCCTTGGCCCGCACATCCTCGAGCGTGTCACCAAGCTCGAGCGGCACGAGCACATCCACCGCGATCACCTCGGCATCAATGAACGTCTGCCCCTCGCTGCGGGCCACACTGACGCGATGGTTACCATCCTTGACGAAGTACGCCGCACCGACCTTGTAGACCTGAATCGCCGGGGAGGCGTATCCCTCGTGCCAAAGTTGTTGAATGCGCGTCCAACGACCCTCGAGGTGATTGACCTTCGGACGGTAACGCTGGTCGAAGTCACGATGACGATTGACCGATCCGACGATGTTCGCCACGCAAATCGCTCGCAAAACCAGGTGATGCTGACCATGAGGCTCGAGCAGTTTGACGGCGGAGTACGGCAGCAGTTCGCCCGGTTGACCGTGAACGATGCGATCAATGATTCGATACAGACTGTTGCTTCTGAACGGCCTGTGTTGAAACACGATCCACCTCCCCGGTCACGTTGGTGCAAGACACAGCTCGACTGGTTTGAGTTTGGTCCCAAATCTGAGCTTTCGCGTCTACCAATCGTCGTAAGTCAAATGCCCGAGTCGTGGCGATCACCCTCGCGCATTTGGCTTACCCATTTCAGAGATCACTGCTGCTGAGCATGTTCTTGGCGATGAACCGTGCCAACTCGTTCGGGTTTTGAAAATACTGTTTTTCCTCGGTGCGGATGTTGGTCACTGAAGCCCGCCAAACACCTGCACTCGCGCTCGGCTCGAGCCAGATGCGCACGATCAAGGTTGTGGCCGAGAGCATTTTCATCATGACCTCAGGGGTATGGGTGCTCGACCCACCAGCGACGCAGCAAATCCGTGTGCTGTGCTTGCCGCTTGGGACCCCTTGCGCTTGAAGCAGTGACACCATTCATACATTGCCTCCAAAAGCCCGAGCATCTTGGCGTGGCTCGAGAACGAATGAATGGTATTCGCACACCTGTGACCCGGCTGTGACCAATCACAGGTCCGGCTCGAGCACATGATCACTTCGGCAGAGGGCTTGCGCCTGTTGGCACGTGGCGACAAGCACAAGACTGGCCTTGGGAAACTGCCTCAGAGGGTTGGACTCTGGCCTTATGTTTTTGATATTGGGATTGGTACAACACTGGCGGTCTCGAGCGCATACTTGACCGCTTCCTCGAGCCCCATCAACCGACCTTCTTGCCAGGCTGCACGAAAAACTGCTTCGTCGATTTGACTTCTGGCCCGTGCCGCAAACCGTTCTTGACGAGTTTGCCACGAAGCAATCATCGGGGCATGGATTTCCTCGCGCAACCGTTCGGAGACGCCCCACAAGCAAGCGGCACGTCGGGCGTCGTTGTGTTCAACGGCAAGGCTGGCGAAGTTCTCGAATGAAAAGGTCATGCCCCAACGGTCGTTTTGTGCATGACGGTACTCGAGGACCTGACAGGTCAATGCCCGTGCCGAGGTCAGGTCGCCCAAATCGAGCATGACCACGCTGAGGTTGTCTTTGGCGAAGAAAACCAGGAACAGGTTGTGCAAGTCCCCAGCCGCCGCAAGTGCCTCTTCGAGTTGACTTTTGGCCATCCGCAGGTCTCCGCGAAGCCAAGCGATGTAGCCGAGGTTGCTCAGGTTGAGCGCATAGTCGGCGGTGTCATGCCGACCCAGCTTGTGCAACAGGGTCAAACTTTCTTGGAACAGTGTCCAGGATTCATCCAGATTGCCAAGCCCTTCTGCCAAACTTCCAAGCACGACCAAGGTGTCGGCAACAAGTTCGTCATCGCCCAGCTTTCGTGCCAGCGCCAGGCCAGCCTCGGCATGTTTTTTCCCGCCTTCAATGTCGCCTTGGGAGTTGGCTTCGTTCGCCAAAAGCACCAACACCCGAATCGAAAGGGCTTCCAATCCGAGGGCTTCTGCCAGGGCAAAGACTTCGTTGCCATACGTCACCGCCAGAGCGCGATCACTTTGCCTCGAGAAAATCCGTCCGGCGTTGAGCAGCGCCTTCGCTCGCTCTTCTGTTGGCGCGGCTGCCCCTGGATGCGACAGCACCGTGGTGATCCAATGTCTGCCCTCGCTGACATAGCCTTGCGCCTCCCAGAAGGCGGACAGGGCATTCGCCAATCGCAGGCCGAGCATCGGCTCGTTGCCCTGCGACCATGCCAGTGCTGCCAGTGCGTTTTGGTGCTCGTCCATGCAGCATCGGATGTGCGCTTGTACTCCAGCCTTGCGGCCCGTTTCAATTAAGCCGAGAATGCAGTGTCCATGCTTGGCTCGAGTCAGGCTTGCTGCTTCAGACTTTGGCTCGAGCTTTTCGCTGGCGTACTGGTACAAGAGTGGATGGAAGTCGTAGCGACCTTCAGGGTCGAGCCGTAAAAGCGATTTGTCCACCAACGAGGTCAGCAGGGGAATCGTCGCCGCTGCGACCACACTGGCAGCCTCGCGGGTGAAGCCACCCACAAACACCGAGAGCTTAGCGAGGGTCGCCTGCTCTTTGGGTCTCAGCAATTTCCACGAGTACTCAAAAACCGCCCTCAAACTTTGATGCCGCTCGCTCACGTTGCGCGAAGGTGACTCGAGATCCTCCAAGACCGTACCGATGTCTCGTGCCAGATCCGCAATCGGCAGTGAACGCAACCAGACCGCCGCCAGTTCAATCCCCAAGGGTGAACCAGCAACGAAGCGGCAGATGCTCAGCACGTGCGGCAAGGTTTCGTTGCTTAGGGTGAACTCGAGCCGCGCACGTTTGGCCCGCTGCACAAACAGTTTGACCGCATCGTTGTATTCAAGCAGCGCAAGCTCGAAGTGGTCTGTTTCTGGCAAGGGCAGACCCTCAAGGGCGAGCACAAATTCTTCCTCGAGGTTGAGCCGTTCGCGAGAAGTCACCACGACGCTCAGGTGGGAGCAAGTCTCGAGCAATTCCGAAACCATCAGTGCCCCATCTACAAGGTGCTCGAAGTTGTCCAAGACCAGCAACAGGCGCTTGTGGCCAATGCCCGCCTTGACCGCCTCGAGCGGATCATCCTTGACCTTGATGCCCAGCGTTTGGGCCAACGCCAGCGGAATCTGCGCTGGCTCGCTCAGCGCTTCCAGGGGAATGAAATAAACGCCGTCGCCGAAATTGGTTTCATGCAGTTGCCCCGAAGCCAATTGCAACGCCAAACGGGTCTTGCCAATGCCGCCCGGTCCGAGCAGGGTGATCAATCGCGCCTCGCCCTGACCGATCATCTGGCCCAACTCGACCAATTCGGGATCGCGCCCAATAAAGGAAGTTTTGCCGCGAGGCAGGTTGTTGGGCACGGTTGGCAATTCGGGGCTGCCCTCAGGGGCCGCATTGAAGTAACGCCCTCGAGCCTCGTCCGGGCTGAGGTTCAACTCGAGACCGTACTCTTTGGCCCGCTTCTTCGTCTCCGCGCCAAAAGTGCTGTCCCCAGCCAGCAGCAACCGGTAGAGCCGCTCGAGGTCTTCGGGTTCGGATGCTTCCTTGGTCAGTTGATAGGCTTGCTCCGCCCACCGTGCCGCAGCCACGAATGCGCCCTTGGCGGCCTCGGTTTCAGCCGCTCGAATCCAGGCAGCACGAACCCTAGAAGTCACAAACTCACGGGTGCCATACACCCATTCCTCGAGTTCATTGCCCCAATCCGGCAGCGAGAATTCGGCCAGGAAACCGCCCTGATACAGTTCGCTGACCTTTTCGGCATCCTGGTTGGTCAGGGCCACCTGCAAGGCTGCAATATCGGTCTCGAGCTGGGTGCTCAAGGTGCGCTCGTCACTCGCGAGCAATTCCGGGCCGACCTCACGGATCAACTTGCTGACCACCCGCAAGCTGTTGGCAGGATCGGCAGCCTCCGGCCAGAACAACTCGTAACAAGTGCCGCTTTTCTTTGGCCCCTTCAACGGCCAGGTAAGCCAGCAGCAACAAGGGTTTGGGGCGGCTTAGATTGCTTGGTTCCAGCGCCAAGCCGCCCAAGGTCTTCAGGCGCATGCAGCAGTTTAGCGCAGCCTCCGGCAATGGTCATCCAAGATCGATTCCTGGTCTGGGGCAACCGCAAAGTTAGGATTGGTCTGAAAATGGGCTTGAATTGATCCTTGCTTCGAGGGCGAACACAGGGTTCGCCCCTACGAGAAACCGTGTTTTGTAGGGGCGAACTCCATGTTCGCCCTCGCCAGAGCAGCGAACTGAACCCAAAGGGCTCGAGCCAGTGACTTTGCAGTTGCTCTGAATCTCCGGTCTCGAGCTACAACCTTTCACCCTCACAGCCCGCGTGATCACGCCCCTCGAGCCGCGATCACGCTTTGATAATGCGCCCTCTTTTAACCTTGCTCCAATCCGGGCCAGAACGCCCGACAGAACGAAGGAGACGCACATGAATCCCATCCGAATCACCCTGATCAGCCTGTTCGCCACCGTCATCTTGCCGCTCGCCGGTTGCAGCCAACTGCCCGCCACCCTGCCCAGCGAGGAAGCAACCATCGTGCAACCCGTCAAAGCAACGACCGAGGTTCCCACCCAGCAACTCAAGGGCTTGGCTGCCTCCACCACCTACCAGATTCGGAACTTTAACGATCTTTACAATCCGTACTGGCTTACGGACATCGGGCAGTACAGTTCGATGGCAGTGAACAGCGCGGGCAACCCAGTGATCGCCATTTACGATGGCACCCGCAACGACCCGAGATTGATCGACTCGAGATCGTCAGTCGCTCCTTACGGCAACGGCGACCTCAAGCTGGTGGTCTGCAATGACCCGACCTGCTCGAGCACCACCATCACCACCGTGGACCGGGGAACGACCCATTACACCGACGATGTGGGGCGTTACAACTCGATGGTTCTGGACAGCCGAGGCTTCCCAGTGATCGCCTACTACGACCGGGGCAACGGACTGATGCTCGCCCACTGCGCAGACACCACCTGCACCAGCAAGAGCATCAAGAAGTTGATTGCTGCGCCAATCAACGACATCTCGCTGGCGCTCGACCGCTACGGGCAACCGATCATCGCCTACACCGAAAGCAATTCCAACAACTCGAGCGTCCTCTCGCTGATCCGCTGTACGGACGATACCTGCTCCGGGTTCAAACGCCCAGTCTTGATTGACACCGCACAGGAGGCATCACTTGCCATCAATCGCAACAACGAAGCAGTGATCAGCTACTACAACGCCACGTATGGCGACCTGATGGTGGCAACGTGCGAAAGAGAGTGCAGTGCCAAACGCACCCAGGTTGTGGACAGCGCCGGGAATGTTGGGAAATACAACTCGCTGGTACTGATTCCGTTCCAAGACCCTCGAGGTCAGATCGTTGAGCGTCCATTCGTCAGCTATTACGATGCGACCAACGGCGACCTCAAGACGGCGTACTGCGGCAACGCAGCTTGCACGGCAGGCAACGTCTTCCAGACCGTGGACAGTGATGGCGACGTGGGGCAGTACACCTCGCTGAAGTTGTCAAGCAGGGGTGGCCCGGTCATGAGCTACTACGACGTGACCAACAGTGACCTCAAGGTGGCGTACTGCGACCCTGGTCAGCCCTTCGCCAAAATCCCCACGACCCCTTGCCAGGAAAAGCAGTACAACATCATCCAGACTGTGGACAACTACAAGGATGTCGGGCAGTACAGTTCACTGGTGCTGGATGCCAACAACAACGCGGTCATCAGCTACTACTACACCAGCTACAAAGGTCTCAGATTTGCCCGTCGGCAATAACGTCCGACTAGAGTCTCGACCAAAGCTCGAGCAGTCAAGCAAACCTGTGGCGAACTCGAGCACAACGATGACTGGTACGAACTCGAGTTGAATGTGACCAATCAATTCCAAGTTAAGGAACTTCGGGGTGAGCCTGACGCTCACCCCGACTGCATTAAAATCACCGCAACCCTCGAGTCCAACGGGAGGACACCATGACCCAACACACTCGATCTCGAGGATTGAAATCAATGAGGAACAAACCATGCGACGGATCAACACCAGCATTGATGCCTTTTTGCAAGCAGTACTTATCAATTTTCTGAACGGACCTGGCAGCCCTCAACAAGTGCATCAAAGCCAAAGCCATCGCTGCGCTACGGCCTCAAGCTTGGCAATGCATTTGATCCTTGAACTGTACGACCAAGGTTCCAGCGATCACGCCAACATCCTCCGCATCAGCAGCAACCTCGAGATGGTGGCCGAGGAACTGCTGTACCTAAGCAGGCGCATCAAGAACCTGGATTCTTTGTAGCTGCCTCGAGCCGTGGGATTTCGAATCGTTTTACGAATCCTGAACCCCGTTGTCACAGCCGGGTCACACCTGTTCAAGCACCATGCATTCATCGCTCAAGACGGGCGAAAAGGAGAGACACGATGAACGCAACCAAGACTTGGAATCCACTCGCAGAACTTCGTACCCAATTGCACGGCACACTGCTCGAGCCGCAAGACACTGGTTTTGCCGAAGCCGTGCAAGGCTGGTCGCTCGGACATCAACATCACCCGAGCGCCGTACTGATCGCGCAGCAGTCCAGCGACGTTGTGGTCGCCGTGCAATTCGCTCGGGTGCAACGCTTACCGATTGCGGTATAAGCCACTGGTCACGGTTTCGTGCGAGCCGCCGATGGCGCACTATTGATCAATGTCTCGAGATTGAACAGTGTGCAGGTTAATCCGATTTCGCAGACCGCAATGGTGCAACCCGGTGCTACTTGGGCGCAAGTGCTCGAGGTGGCACACGAATTTGGTCTGACCGGATTGGTCGGTGACACACCCAGCGTTGGTGCAATCGGTTACACGCTCGGTGGTGGCTTCGGTTGGTTCGCACGCAAGTACGGTCTGGGCTGCGACGCTCTGCTCGAGGCGCAAGTCGTAACGATAGATGGCGTGCTGCGCACCGTCAATGCCGAACTCGAGCCTGAATTGTTCTGGGGCTTACGTGGTGGCGCGGGCGGCTTGGGCATCATCACCGAAATGACGATCCGGTTATTTCCAGAAAACACCGTGACCGCTGCGCAAATTGTCTTCCCACTCGAGACGGCACGAAATGCAATGCGCACCTACCGCGATTGGGTCAAGACCGCACCATTTGAAGTCACCTCGAGAATCGCCATCATGCACGGCCCAGACGTTGAATTCTTGCCGCCATTCTTGCGTGGCAAGACTGCGGTGATGCTACAAGCCGTCTACTCCGGTTCGGAAGCTGGAGCACAAGTTGCACTGCTCGAGTTGATGCGAATTCCGGGCAGCATCGCGCAAATCGTCAATCGCATTCCACCCACCAGGCTCGGTGAATTTTTTGGTGCGCCGCCCGCGCCAACCGAATCGGTCGGTCGCGCCGAACAACTCTCGAGCCTCACGGATGAAGCACTGGATGCACTTTTCAGTTTTGCGCAATCGCAACCCGCACCGTTGTACTTGCTCGAGGTTCGACACATGGGCGGTGCGGTGGCTCGAGTCGATGATGACGCGACGGCTTTTGCGCACCGCAAAGCAAATTTCTTCGTGAACTACCACGCGATGGTGTTTGCGCCGCCCGTGCGCGAGGTTTCCAAAATGTCCGTCGAGCAATTCACCAACACCCTCGAGCCGTTTGCGACTGGTCCGATCATGCCGAACTTCATCAATGCCGATGAGGGGCTCGAGCGCGATCACGCCGCGTATCCTGGTTTGAAAACCATACGTTTGGCCATGCTCAAATCACGATTCGATCCAGCGAACGTCTTGCGGTTTGCCCGCACGCCCGGATCGCGTCCAGCCTGAAACAGAACTCTTGAGTGTGCGGATCGGTCACGAAAATGCTGATCGATCCGCACGCCAGTGTGATTCTCGAAAAGCCTCGAAGCGTGTGGCCTGCGCCAACCTCGTCACAGCGCAGTCACAGCCTCGAGCGCAAGATGCCAGCGTGAGATCACAGACGACAAAACTTGGGCTCGAGGTGTTGAAGGAATAGAGGTGACAACCATGAAGATGGAAAACAGGCGAAAGAATTTTGAATGGATACTGCCCGTCTTGGGATTGATGCTGAGCCTGATGATTTCGACGGTGTATCAACCGCTTGTCACTGCGAGCGATCTGAAAACCTACTCACCACCAAGGCAGTTGGTGAACGTCGGCGATCACCGCTTGCACATTCATTGCCTTGGCAAAGTCAGCCCAACGGTGGTCATGGAGGCCGGAATGAGCGGCTGGTCAACAGATTGGATTTTGCTTCAACCGGAAATTGCCAAGACGACTCGAGTCTGCACGTATGACCGCGCTGGCTACGGTTGGAGCGATACCGGACCTCGAACTCGAGACAGCCAACAGGTCGGCAGCGAATTGCAGACGTTGCTGCTTCGTACTGGGATTCAAAAGTACATTCTGGTTGGTCACTCATTGGGCGGACTGTACGTTCAAATGCACGCCAAGCTCCATCCCAAAGAGATCGCCGGAATGGTGCTGATCGATTCAGTTCATCCAGCGCAATCGGTTCGGATGAACGAGGATGTGCGAAAAAAATACGAAGGGAATTTGACTGCTCTAACGAAGTTGACCAGCTTTTTCGCGCCGTCTGGATTGCTGCGACTGACCAACCAACCCGAGACAATCATCGTTCAAAAATTGCCACGCGAGGACCAAGCGATGACTCAAGCCATGGGTTTGCAATCAAACGCCTACCGTGCCTTGGCTGATGAGATGTCCTCGTTTGCCAAAAGTCAACTCGAGGTGCGCAACGCTGGCCCATTGCCGAATGTGCCATTGACAGTGCCGAGTTCGAGTTTGCTTCGAGACTTTCCGCCAGGATTTTCGGGCGAGTCCATCAAGGGTCTTTGGGATGAGTTGCAAGTTGACTTGGCCCGCCAACAACCAAACGCAATTCACCTGATCGCAAAAACGAGCGGTCATTACATTCACCTCGATCAGCCGGATTTGGTGATCAATGCC
>JANOWZ010000598.1:0-5622 GCA_031418155.1 Deinococcales bacterium | reverse complement strand
GACCTCGAGTTGGTTGGATGGATTGCGCTGGTCATGATCGTCTCCTTTAGGCTTGATGCGAGTGGTTTCATGCCAAAATCTCGGTCGCGTGAAACGCGCAGGCTACACGGTCGAGTTTTGGCTTTGGGAATTCGTGATTTGCACGAACGCCTCCTCGAGCCCACCACCACGAACCTCAAGATCGGACATGGGAACGTTGCGAATAAAAAGTTCGCGCAGAACTTGTTCCGGCTCGAGCGTATACAACTCCACCGTTTCGGCATTGATGCTCGAGCGGGTAATCGGTAATTTCTCGAGCATGGCGGCCTCAAGCCTCGGGCTTTTGAATCGCACGACTTTGCCACCAACTCGGGCCTTGATCGCGGCTGGCGTGCCTTGCGCCACGATCTCGCCAGCATTGATGACCACAATGCGTTCGGCTATCGCGTCGGCCTCCTCGAGATAATGCGTGGTCAGGATGATGGTTTTGCCGGATCGGGTGAAGCTGCCAACCTGTTCCCAAAAGCCGCGTCGCGCCTCGACATCCAATGCCGCCGTCGGTTCGTCCAGAAAAAGAACATTCGGGTTGCCAATCACGGCGAGCGCGAACGCCAAGCGTTTCTTCTGACCGCCAGATAAATTCGATGCGGGTCGGTTCGCCAACTCGGTCAAGTCCGCCATCTCGAGCGCCTTGGTCACCGTCAATGGATTCGAGTACGCCCGACCGATGAAGTCCACGACCTCACGGACTTTGAGCGTGCTGGGCACGTCGGATTCTTGCAGCATCGCGCCGATACGTGAACGGTTCTGTGAATCTCGAGGATCACGACCAAAGATGGTGGCGGTTCCAGAATCGGGCGCTCGCAAGCCCATCATCAGACTGATCGCCGTGGTTTTTCCCGCGCCGTTCGGTCCGAGAAACGCGATCACCTCGCCGGGTTCGACCTTGAATGAAACTTGTTTGAGCGCCTGAACCTTGCCGAAATTTTTGCTCACATGCTCGAGTTGAACCGCGAAACCTGTTGGGAAAGTCATGGTGAATCCTCCGAGAAAGATGATGCGCTCAGAGGAACGATTGGGTCAGTGCAGGCTGTCAGGTGCTCGAGGTGACAAGTGTCATGCGTGCATGTTGGATTGGGGCGCAGCTTGGCTTGAGGTCAGGTGGCTGTGCTCCAGCAGACACGGTTGCGACCCCGGCGTTTTGCCTCGTACAGCAAGTCATCGGCGAGGTGCAACAACTTTTCGTGGTTTTCGGCCTTGGCATCTTCGGCCAGTCCGATGCTGATCGTGACGCGCAGGTCGGCATGAAACTCGGACCAGTCGTGCGTTTCGACGGCGCGACGCAAGCGTTCGCAACAGACGAGGGCTTGCGCTTCATTGGTGTCCGGCATTGCGATCACGAATTCTTCGCCACCGTAACGGGCCAGCGTGTCCCGACCTCGAGAGGCGTTCTGAAGGATCGAGGCGACCCTGATCAACACTTGATCGCCGGTCATGTGCGAGTACTTGTCGTTAACTTGTTTGAAATGATCCACGTCGATCATCACCACGCACAGTGGTCGTTTGGCCTGACGGCCCTTGAGGAGTTCTTCGGCCAGGGTGGTCTCGAGGTGACGGCGGTTGTAGATGCCGGTCAGGGCATCTTCGTTCAGCAGGCGGTTGAGTTGCTTGGTTTTTTCGTGCAGTTCACTGAGCAGTTCAGATTTTTGTCGGTCTGTTTCGACGAACAGCGTGTTCGCTTTGGAAAGTTCAATGTTGCGCAGACGGAAGATTTCGCTTTCGGCGCGGGCGCGTTCGGCTTCGCGTTGTGCGGTGCTGGCTCGGGCTTTGCGTTCGGCCTCCTCGAAACTGATCTCCTGTTCGAGGCTGTGGTAATGCTCGAAATGCGTCAGGGCTTGCTGGTATTGCCCTTCGGCTTGATGCACCCTCGCCAGATGCCGGTGCAGTTGATGGACCATCGCTTTGCTGCCGATGGATTCGGCCAGTTGAAGGCCACGCTCGAGGAATTGGCTGGCTTTGCTGAGGGCTCCGAGGTGGCAGTGGGCCAGTCCGACGGCGATCAGTCCCTGTGTTTCGCCCTCCGGGTTGCCGGTTTTTTGCAGCAAGGCCAGCGATTCTTGGCTGGCCTCGAGCGCGTCCTGGTGTTGCAAGAGTTGAATGTAGACCTCGGACAGGTTTGCCAGGACGCTGCCCTCGAAGTACGTGTCGTTCAGGTTTCGGGCAACCGTCCTGAGCGCGTGCAAGGTTTGGACGGCCTCGTCGTAGCGTTGAAGTTTGGTCAGGGCGATCCCGAGGTTGTTGAGCGCGGCGGCCTCGCGGCGCTGATCGTTTAATGCTCGACTGATTTCCAGGCTTTCTTGTTGCAGGGTCACGGCCTGTTCGTTGCGTCCGATGTAATGACAAAGCAAGCCGAGGTTGGTCAGTGCGGAGGCAATGCCTGGATGGTCTGCCGCCAACCGACTGAGGTTCAGGGTGGCTTGGACGTATTCGATGGCGGTGGCGTAGTCACCGAGCGAACTGTAGACCGCCCCGAGGTAATTGCTGCAATCGCGTTTCAGGTCGTGATCCTCGAGTTCCTGACCGATCTCGAGCCCTTCGTTGAGGGCCTCTATCGCCTGTTCGTACTCGGCGCTGGCGAAGTGTCCAAAGCCGATGTTGCGGTATGCAAGGCCGATGCTGTGCCTGTCAGCGGTGGCTTGGGCTTTGATCAGTGCCTCATGGGACAAGAGCATGGCATGTTGCAGATCGGTGCTGCGGATATTCCATGCCTGTTCGAGCACCTGCCCGAGTTCTGCCGAAAGATTGACCTGTAGATGATTTTCGAGTGCGTGATCTGCCTGGGTGCGATCTGCCTGGGTGCGATCTGCCTGCTTGGTATCTGGCAGCACGGGCGCGACCGCAATGGTCAGCAACCCCGTGCCTGTTGGTGTCTCGCTCACGGTGTTCAAAACTTGCGATTGTGCGAACACCAGTCGAACCGCCTCGATCACCTGCGGGTCGAACATCTTGCCGCTTTGTGCCTCGAGTTCAATCAGTGCCTCCTGTTGGCTCCAGGCGCGTTTGTAGGGCCGTTCAGAGATCAGGGCATCGTAGACATCGGCCACGGCCACGATTCGTCCTGACAACGGAATGGTCTCTCCAGCGAGCCCGTTCGGGTAGCCCTTGCCATCCCAGCGTTCATGATGCGTCAAGGCGATTTGTTCTGCAATTTTCAGGATCGGTGAATGCCCACCCGAAAGCATCATCGCCCCTATGTTGGTGTGGTCTTTGATCTGCTCGAACTCTTTCGGGCTGAGCCTGTCGGGTTTGAGCAAGATTTGATCTGGCACACCAATCTTGCCAACGTCATGCAGGCGGGAAGCGACCCGCAAGGTGTCCACCTGAGTTTGTGGCAAACCGAGCGCTTCGGCCAGCAATGCGGACAGGTCGCCAACCCGTTTCGTGTGTTGACCGGTGTTGTCATCCCGGTACTCGGCGGCCAAGGCCAATCGCGTGACCGTTTCGATCTGGGCGGCCTCGAGTTCTCGGGTGCGTTCGTGGACTTTTTGTTCAAGCGTCCCATTGAGCCGTTGCGTTTCCAGCGTGCGTTCTCGGTACGCCGCCGCCTCGTTTTGGGCGCGTTCGAGATCAAAGCGGGTCTTTAACTCCTGAAGTCGGCGTTCGGAATCCTCGTTGAGCAGTTCTTGCTCGAGCCGATGCGCGATCTTGTAGTGCGCAAATGCCTGTTCAAGATCCGAGACCGATTCGAGCAGCGTTGAGAGGTTGCCCTCGGCGGTGTGCACCAGCTTTTTGGCGTTTGCTGAGCGGGCGAGTTGGATCGCCTCGCGGTTGGCTTCTATTGCTGCGGTATGGTTTCCAAGAAGCACGTTTGTGCGGGCCAGATCGAGCAGCAACAAAACCTTACGGCGGTGATCGCCACTGGCACGGGTCATGGTCAGTGCCCGACCCACCGCCTCGAGCGCCTCCTCGGGTCGGTTGCGTTCGATATTGACCCGAGCCATTCCCTCGAGCGCATCTATTTCGCTGCTGTGTAAGCCCAGTTGTTGCGCCCGCAAGATCAATTCCAGGTACATCCCGTGCGCCTCGTTGGGCGAACCGGCCAACAGGTGCGTTTCGGCCAGGTTGGTCAGGGCAATCAACTCGGCTTGGGGCAAGTTGGCGGCCTGTGCGATGTCCACCGCCCGCCGGTATTCGTGCAGTGCCGAAGCGTGCTGCCCTTGATCCTGAAAGACGTTGCCAATGTTAATCAGGCAGTTCGCCTCGAGTTCCGCTTCGAGGTGATGCTCTTGAACCAGCACGTAGACGTGTTCGAACGCCTCGATTGCCCCGGAGTAATCTCCGGCATGGCTGCGCAGAACCCCGAGGTTGCTCAGGCAGGCGACTTCACCTTTCAGATCACCAAGCTCGCGCCAAAGCTCGAGCGATTGAGCCAGCAGCCCAGATGCCTGTTCCATATGCCCGATGGTGAAGGCGACTGAGGCAAGACCGTTCAGGGATTCCGCTTCCGCCTCGCGCCTGCCGGTCGTGCGGCTCAGGTCAAGCAAACGGTTCAGGCATTCGCCCGCCAAAACCATGTCACCGGCATTGCGGTAGATGCGGTTGAGTTCGAGCAAGACCTCGAGTTCTGCCGACCAGTCTTCGAGTGCCGCGAACAGTTGACTCGATTCTGACAGGGACGCTATCGCCTGTTTGTGTTGGGCCAGCCTGTGCTGGGCGCGACCCGCCACGAACGATGCCGCCGCCATGTCTTCCAAAGACGTGTTCTCGACCGCCTCATTCAAGACTTCGAGCGCCAAGGCCAGGGCGCGTTCCGGGTCCGTTTCAAGAAAATCTCGTGCCAGGACCAGTCGGTTCTGGAAGTCCCCTTGGAGTTTCAATTGCGGCCCTCGCACCTCGAGCATGCTGACGACCGTCTCGAGTGAAGTCTGCGACAGCGCGAGCAATTCATGGGCGTTTCGCGCAACATCAGTCTGCACAGTGTCACCCTGCGAAACCTGTGTTTGAAGATGTTTTGTCGCCTTGGTACTCAAAGAAATCTCCAGATCAATTCGTGTTGTGCTGCGCACGCTTCGGGGTTTACCCCGGTTCCGCTCATTTTGAACTTCTGTGCCTTACCATCCCCTTACGGTAGGCTTCCAAACCGCCCTCAGAACGTGTCCGCACCCGAGGAGCAATAGGCCACTCGGGTGCGTTTCTGATTGACGGTGAGGTTTGAACGTTTTAGCCAATCAGGTCAGAGTCCAAGTGCCGATTTCATGAACATCTCGAGGTTCAGGCGGCCCTTGCCGAGCAAGCCCACGTAGGACGGGTTAACGGTACTGACCGAATTCGAGGTGCTGCTCAGGGCAGCCGCCAATTGACCACCGTCTAATATCACTGCTGTTCCTTGCCCAAGCGCCAGCGCGGCTGCCGCCGTGACCATCGGTGCAGCGAACGAGGTTCCACTCGCATAGGCGGTTTGGTTGTTCGGGTAGGCGCTGTACACGCTTTCGCCGGGTGCGACCATCTCCAGAAGGCTGCCATAGGTGCTGAAGCTGGATTTGACATCCAGGTTGGTTGTACCGACGCTGCCGACACCGATCAGGCCATAGCCCAACGGTTTGAGGTCCGAGCCGTTCGCCGCCGGGAAGGTGATGTTGGTGT
>JANOWZ010000597.1:0-3336 GCA_031418155.1 Deinococcales bacterium | reverse complement strand
AACCCGGAACCGGTAGAACGCAAGGAAACCGACCCGAAGAAGAAAGAATCAGCCCCGATCCGGTTCGTGCCGCTCGAGGTTCGACTTCGCGCAATTCACCGGGACCACCAGGCGGGCCTTGAAGCGATTGTCCGAGCAGGGGAGAAGTTGCCCGACATTCGCGTGCATGACCTTCGCCACACGGCAGGAACCCAGATGCTTCGCCGGAAGATGCCGATTGAGACCGTCTCGAGGATTCTGGGTCACGCCAGCATCTCAATCACGTATGACGTTTACCGTCACGTCTCCGAGGCCGAGGTGCGCCTCGAGATGGTGGACTTGTACGACGCACCGTTACCCGTCCGAAATGTCGCTCAATTGGTCATGAACTGACAGGCCAATTCAGCCGGTTAGGGCCGATTTAGGACTGCCAAAAACCGGGAGAAACTGTAACGGTAGGTCATGGGTTGGTCACAGCGGTTTGTGAGGGTCGAAATCCTCGAGAGGTCAAAATGAAGAACCCCGCCACTGACGGGGTTCTTGCTTGGTGTACCTGAAGGGATTCGAACCCCTGGCCTTCTGATCCGTAGTCAGACGCTCTATCCAGCTGAGCTACAGGTACATCCTGTTTGGAACTTGTCATTCTTGACTTGTGGAAAACTTGGCGGAGAGGGAGAGATTTGAACTCTCGGTACCTTTTGAGTACGCAGTCTTAGCAGGACTGTGGTATAAGCCGCTCACCCACCTCTCCAGAGGCGCTTGATTCTACCCGATTTTTGAGAATACTGCTAAAAGTTCTGGCGGAGGGTGAGGGATTCGAACCCCCGGAGGAGTTACCACCTCTACAGTTTTCAAGACTGTCGCCATAAACCGCTCGACCAACCCTCCAAGTGCTTCCCCTCGAGGAAATGCCTTTCGGGGCGTTCACGCCTCTGGTTTCCCTCGAGCGCGGAGTGAGTATAGCGGCAGCTTGGAATGATGTCAACGTCATTTGCACAGGCGAAATGGCGTAGATATGGTCTGTGCGATTTGAGTTGATGTTGATGATGGATTTTCGCTTCCGGCTGGGCTTGAGTTCAGGCTTGGTTTTGGGTTCTTTTGGACGTGGGGCCAGAGGATTGAGGGTTGTGACTGGTGTGATCCGCCTCACAAGTTGAGTGCATCAGACTCAGATCATGTTCTGCGAGCCTTGACATAAACCTGAAAGAGTTCATATACTCTCAAACCGATTGGCACTCGAGCGTCGAGAGTGCCAAAAGTCGATTCAGCCAGCAATTCAGGTTCCGCAAACTCACAGGAGGTTCCACATGGCGAAAGCCGCCCCAGCCAAAAAAGCAGTCAAAGCACCCGTGAAAGCACCAGCTGTTAAAGCACTCGCGGCCAAAGCACCCGTCAAGGCCGCCATCGTCAAACCACTCGGCGACCGCGTGGTCATTGAAGTGATCGAAGAATCCGATCAAATGACCGCATCGGGATTGTTCGTGCCAGACACGGCCAAAGAGAAAAGCCAACGCGGTAAGGTCATCGCCGTCGGTTCAGGAAAGACGCTCGACAACGGCCAAAAAGTGGCGCTCGAGGTTTCTGTGGGCGACGTCGTCTACTTCGCCAAGTACGGCGGCACCGAGGTCACGATCAGCGGATCGAATTACACGATCCTTGCCGAGCGCGACATCCTCGCTATCCTCGACTGATTCAAGCTCGAGACTCAAGCGCAATTCCGCACTGTTCTGAAGATCTGAACGCTCACGCATCACCCGGAGGAAATCATGGCCAAGCAACTCGTATTTGATGAACAAGCCCGTCGCGCCCTCGAGCGCGGAGTCAACGCCGTCGCCAACGCTGTCAAAGTCACGCTCGGACCAAAGGGACGCAACGTCGTTTTGGAAAAGAAATTCGGCAGCCCAACGATCACCAAGGACGGCGTGACCGTCGCCAAGGAAGTCGAACTCGAAGACAAACTCGAGAACATCGGCGCGAAACTCTTGATCGAGATCGCCAGCAAAACCAACGACATCACCGGTGACGGCACCACCACCGCCACCGTCTTGGGCCAAGCCATCGTCCGCGAAGGTTTGCGCAACGTTGTCGCCGGAGCCAACCCGCTCGCCCTCAAGCGTGGCATCGACAAGGCCGTTGAAGCCGCCGTCGCCGCGATCAAGGACATGAGCGTTGCCGTCAACAACCGCAAAGCCATCGAAGAGGTCGCCAGTATCTCCGCGAACGATGCGGGCATCGGCAAGGAAATCGCCGATGCCATGGAGCGCGTTGGCAAAGAAGGCGTCATCACCATCGAAGAGAGCAAATCGCTCGACACCGAAGTGGATGTCGTCGAAGGCATGCAGTTCGACAAGGGTTACATCAGCCCGTACTTCATCAACGCGACCGATAGCATGGAAGCCGTGCTCGAGGACCCGTACATTTTGATCGTCGAGAAGAAAATCAGCGCCCTCAAGGACTTGCTGCCCGTGCTCGAGCCAGTCGCTCAGTCCGGTAAACCCCTATTGATCATCGCCGAAGACGTTGACGGTGAAGCCCTTGCGACCCTCGTGGTCAACAAGTTGCGCGGCACCTTGAACGTCGCCGCCGTCAAAGCCCCAGGCTTCGGCGACCGCCGCAAAGAAATGCTCAAAGATATCGCCGCCGTCACCGGTGGCACCCTTATAGCCGAAGAACTCGGCTTCAAGCTCGAAAGCGCCAACATCGGCATGCTCGGTCGTGCCAAGCGCATCCGCATCACCAAAGACGAGACGACGATCATCGACGGTCTCGGCAAGAAGGCCGACATCGATTCACGCATCAACGCCATCAAGCGCGAACTCGACGGCACCGACAGCGATTACGCCAAGGAAAAACTGCAAGAACGCCTCGCCAAGCTCGCCGGTGGTGTCGCCGTGATTCGCGTCGGTGCCGCCACCGAAACCGAACTCAAGGAAAAGAAGCACCGTTACGAGGACGCACTCTCGACCGCACGCGCTGCCGTCGAAGAGGGCATGGTTCCCGGAGGCGGAACGACCCTTTTGCGGGCCATCAGCAACGTCAAGAAGGCCGCTGAAAAACTCGAGGGTGACGAAGCCACCGGAGCCCGCATCGTGGTCCGTGCGCTCGAGGAGCCAGCCCGTCAGATCGCCATCAACGCCGGATTTGAAGGCAGCGTTGTGGTCAACGAAATCCTGTCGAACAAGGCCAAGAATTACGGCTTTAACGCTGAGACCGGTGCTTACGGCGACATGATGAAGTTCGGCATCGTCGATCCAGCCAAGGTCACGCGCACCGCCTTGCAGAACGCCGCCAGCATCGGCGCGTTGATCTTGACGACCGAGGCCGTGATTGCCGACCGTCCCGAGAAGGCCCAAGGCC
>JANOWZ010000596.1:0-2760 GCA_031418155.1 Deinococcales bacterium | reverse complement strand
ACTCGGGCGTGGGCTGAAGCCACCCTCTCGAGGTGGACGCGAATCGCGGGAGCTGCTGCCGTCACGCGAGAAACCGCCTTCGCGTTGCGGACGGGGACCGCTGAAGCCACCTTCGCGTGGACCGCTCGAGCGTGGGCCGGAGAAGCCCCCTTCGCGTGGAGGACGTGCTGCTCCACCGTCACGGGAGAACCCGCCTTCGCGTGGACCACTCGAACGAGGACCACTGAAACCACCCTCACGAGGAGGGCGTGAATCGCGTGAACCGCCGCCTCGAGAATCGCTGCTCGAGCCACCACGGTAGCCGCCGCCTGAACCGCCAGAGGTGTTGCCGCGATAACCGCCGCTGGAACCACCGCTCGAGCCGCCACGGTATCCGCCTCGAGAATCGCCGCCACCGGGACCACCGGAAAACGAACGGGCCGGACGATCAGCGAAGTCACGCTTGGGACGGTCTTCACGGTTTTGATCAAACTCGCCGCGCTTGGGGCGTTCCTCGCGTGAACCGACAGCGCGGGACATGCCATCAAGCTTCTTGCCGAGGTCACGGACCAACGCGGTCAATTCGGCAACCTGCGCGGTCAACAGGCCCAATTGCAGTTCGACACCACCGATGTCGTCCTCGGGTAAGCTGTCGGATTCTTCTTTGCTGGCGAGCACGTAACCGGGAACTGGCCCGTTGTCATGATCGTCCAGGTTGTCGTCCTCGAGATCGCTCTCGTCAGGTGTGAGAATGGCTTTTGGTTTGCTGACACGTTTGGGTTTCGTGGTTTCCGCTGTGGCGGCCTCCACGGTTTCACTGCTTTTACGGGGCATGATGCCTCTTTTCTGCCCCTGAATCATGGGCGTAGAGGCGCATTGTACATCACAGTTCACAATCTCCCAAATCGTTCCTTAAACCCTTCGGCAAATGTCCCGGCAAAGTTTTGGCCCACCTCGAGTTAAAATCTCGCATGAGCGCAACGCAAACGGCGGGCTGGAAGAACTTTCAGGAGGCTCGAGCGGCGATGGATGCCATGCCGCTCGAAGAACTCGAGGCGCTGTCCGGTACGCAAGCACCTCGTCAACTGCCGTTCCCCGGTTGGGCAATCATGGGCGGCGGCTTGCTGCTATTGATCGGCTTGTTCTCACGCAACGGTTTACTCGCTTTAATTGGTGGAACCATTGGCGGGTACGGCCTGATCGCCCTGAATTTGAACGGCTCGAGGGTCGCCAATTACCGCCAAGCCTGCTACCGCGCCTACGTCCAGGGCAAAGCGCTCGAGATGCAGGACGCGGACGAAGATTGATGCACGCCGGTTAGACTTGAACCATGACAAAACGGGTCCCGATTGTTGATGGTCATCTCGATCTCGCTTTCAACGTAGTCTTTGGCAACCGCGACCTCGAGCACAAAAGCCCGCAGGAAATTCGTGAACTCGAGGTGGGCCAGCCGGACACCGATTTGTGCATGGCCACCCTCAGCGAAATGCGCAAAGGTGGTGTGGCCGTCGGGTTCGGCACGTTGTACGCCGCGCCATACATCAGTTGGACACATCCAGAAACCCCGAACGAAGGCGGTTACAAAACCCCAGAAGATGCCGAGGCGCAAGGCTTGGCACAACTCGAGGTCTACGAAGGTTGGCACGCCCGAGGGCAAATTCGCCTGATCAAATCAAAAGTGGACCTCGAGCATCACCTCGAATTGTGGGCGGTCGATGGCATCACTGGCATGGTCGTTCTGATGGAAGGTGCGGACCCGATTGTGCGGCCCAGCGACGTTTCGAAATGGTGGGATCGAGGCGTGCGGATTGTCGGCACAAGCTGGGGCGCAACCCGCTACGCGGGCGGCACTGGAACCCCGACCGGCCTGACACCTGAAGGCCGCGAACTGATCGCCGCGCTCGAGGCCCAAGGCATGATCGTCGATGCCTCGCACCAATCCTGGGAGGCGTTCGCCGACACGCTCGAGGTGGGTGTGACACGATTGATGGCCTCACACTCGAACACGTTTGCGCTGACCCCAACCAGCAACCGGCACATCAGTGACGAGATGATCCAAGCCATCGGTGCTCGAGACGGCATGATCGGCACGGTGCTGTTCAATGCCTTTCTCGAACCACAATGGACCAGAGAAGACCCAAGTGTTCCCGTCACGCTCGAGAATCAAGTCCTGGGTCACATGACGCACGTGGCGAACCTGATCGGCTGGAATCATGTCGGCATTGGCAGCGACATCGACGGTGGGCTGGGCCGCAACGAAACACCGGAAGGACTCGAGACGATTGCCGACCTCGAGAAGATTGGTGCAGTTGTGCCGGAATCCAAACGTGAGGGTGTGCTCGGCGGGAACTGGTTGAGCTTTCTGCGCAAAAACCTGCCCTAAAACTCAATCACCCGCAGGCTCGAGGTGCGCAGGCACCCTCGGCGGGACAACCAGCACGCTCAAGGCCAAACCGGAAAGCATGGTCATGACCAGCAGCCCCGTCCAGAATTCCACCTCAAGGTTGAGGCCACCGCGGAAGAATGCCGTGCGCAAATAGTGAATGCCCCAGATTGTCAACGGTGCGAGCGCCGCGAGCGCCCGCAATTGCCAGACTCGAGCCGCCGATGGACGCAACCACTGCACCAGACCATCCACGATTAACCCAGTCAGGAGGCCCGCGACGAACGCGCTGTCCACTCCCCCACGCAGCAAACCCATGCCGAGCGCCGTCGCACCGAACATGACCGTGAACGTCCCACACGGCGTGATCCAACGTCGTAGCAGCAACAGCACCGCAG
>JANOWZ010000595.1:0-6444 GCA_031418155.1 Deinococcales bacterium | reverse complement strand
GGCGTGACCGGCCATCTGTTGGCCTTGCCGATGCACATGCTGGGTGGCGAGGCGGTCAAAACCTCACGCATTCGAGGTTTGCTCGAGGAATCCAATGTCGCCTCGGCTCGGGCTTTGCTCGGTCGTCCATACACGGCGCGAGGTGTGGTGATTCACGGCGATGCTCGAGGCCGCACGATTGGGTTCCCGACAGCGAACATCGCCACCAGCGACGGGAAGCTTTTGCCACCTGGGGTGTTCGCGGTTCGACTGCTGACCCCAGATGGCCTGTTTCATGACGGCATGGCCAATGTCGGCAAGCGCCCAACGATCGGTGGTGACTTGCGCGAATCGCTCGAGGTTCACCTGTTCGATTTCTCTGGCGACCTGTATGGGCTCGAGGTCCGCGTGGATTTCCTGGCGCACTTGCGTGGCGAGGTCAAATTCTCTGGTTTGGATGCCTTGAAAGCCCAACTTGGGCAAGATTGCCTGGATGCGATCTCGGCGCTCGAGTCTGAACTGTGGGGCAGGAATTGAGCGCCTTTGGGGTGTAGGCTTTTCGCACGCTCAAACTCAATGGGACCGTCTGTTCAAGGTTGGTGCTCGGCGGGTAAATTCTCGAGCGTTCTTCAGGAGTATCCATGACGCTTAACGATTTGCTCGGCAGTGTGGTCGGACAACTGCAAGCCCAAGAGGGCCAATTGAACGCCGCCGATCCGAACAGTCCAACGCACGGTTCGGACATGCTCGCCAAGTTTCAGGCCGCGCAGAATGCCGCCTCGAGCGATCCGAACGCCGACCTTGGTCAGATTTTTGGTCAGGTTGCCAACGCCATCGGTGCGCAGGGCAACGGGTTCACCTCTCAGGCGTACTCGAGCGGTTTTCAAGAGGCTGCCCAGGCGTTTCAGGGCCGTCCGAACCAGCTTTCGGCGGCAGATCTTGGCCCGATCATCGGTGCGATCACGCAGGGTTTTGGACAGCACGATACCCGAGGCACCGGTGCACCCGGCCCGATGGCGACGCTCGGGCCGATCCTCGGGATGCTGACCGGCAATCAGGGCGGCGGCCTGAGCCCGCTCGCCATCGCGGGCAGTTTGCTCGGCGGCGGCGGTGTTGGCGGGGTGCTCGGCGCTCTGATGGGTGGCGGACAGCAACAGCAGGGCGGGATCGGAGGCATTCTCGGATCAATGCTCGGCGGTTCCCAAGGTGGAGCCATCGGCAGCATGCTCGGAGCGGCGCTCGGCGGAGGTCAGCAACAGTCCGGGGGGCTCGGTGGGATGCTTGGCGGTATGTTGGGCGGAGGGCAGCCGCAACAACAGGGTGGCGGCTTGGGCGACCTGCTCGGTGGTCTGATGGGTGGCGGGACGCAACCTCAACAGCAGGCGGGCGGCATGGGTGACATCCTCGGAAGCTTGATGGGTGCGGTCAATCAGCAGTCCATGCAGCAAACCCCACAGGGGCATATCGATGCGGGCGCGGCCAGCACGGGCGCAGTTTTGAACGGCATCCTCGGCGCAATGCTCAAGCACTAACACAAATCATCGAAGGCTCGAGCGGAAACCCGAAATCCTCGAGCCTTCTTCCATTTTCCCAGGCCAACTCGAGGTATCCTGCCGATGTATGACGCAGACTGCCAACACCCAAAGCACCCAGGGCGGGTTCGTGAAGCTCGGTCTGGATTTGCTGTTCACACTGGTGATTCCGAATTTGCTGCTCGGTAAAACCTTTCCCGGCATGAACTTCGGTTTCAAAGACATCACTGGCTCGAGCATCACGGCGTATGTCGTCGCGGCACTCGTGCCAGTCTCGTACATCCTGTTTGATTTGGCGCGGACCAGAAAGTTCAATCCGGTCACGGTTCTGGCGGGCTCGAGCGCAATGATCGGCGGCGTGCTGGCGTTCTTGCAGGTTTCCGGCGCTGTATTCGCACTCAAGGATTCGTACTCCTCGATTTTTCTGGCGGTCGTGATGGGTGGTTCACTGTTGATTGGTCGTCCATTCTTCAAACTGTTCTTTGCCACGATCCTGATGCCAGCCAATGACATGCAACGCGGCTTGCTGACTCGAGTCTTCACGCATCCGTTGGTCAAACGCGCCCTGATCCTGGCGACGCTGGTGATTTTTCTCGAGGCGATCACGATGGGATCACTGAACTTCTGGCGCAACCTTGTGACCGTCACAGACAAGTTTGGCACGGATGTCTTTAACGAGCAAGTGGCGAACGTCAACGCCTGGATGCGTCCGCCAAGCATCATCACCAGCCTCGTGTCGTTTGCACTTGCATTTTATTTGGTGCAACAAAGCGTGACGAAAGCGTTTGGCGAGAAAGTCAACCTGTTTGACGAACACTTTTTTGAATCGGTTCAAGAATCGCTCGAAGGTCCGAAACCCGAGGCTCAAGTCCTCGAATCGTGATTCGGCAGCATAATCACTTATTGGTCGGTGTGCTGCGCATGATCAGGTAGACCAAAAACAATGACAAGAGCAGGTGAAACGGTAGGCGGCGTTTGCTGGTGTCGTTGCCAAATCGAATCTCACGGAATGCCCGGACCATTGCCTGCGCTGCGATCACGAGGGCCGTGGCGATGGGCGGAACCGCTTGACCGGTGGCCAGGGCAATCAACAATCCGGCCAGCACCACCAGCAAACTCAGGTTGAGGACTTGAAAGGTTCGAGCGTTCATGGATCAAGTTTACGTGAAGTCCTGACTTGGGTTTGGGATGCTCGAAACTGGCCCATCTGAAAACCCCGACCCAGCCGCAATCGTTCAGGATTCGTTCATTGCATCACAGTTCTCACGCTTCGTTCACCTGGAAGGTGTCCCGCTTCAATAAGCTGCCCATAAGCATGGACCAATTAGAAGAATTCCGCCAATACCTCGAGGGCAAACGTGGCTCGAGTGACCGAACCGTTCGCGCCTACCTGACCGATGTCACGATGGCCCTCTCTGAGATGGACAGTTTCGAGACCGGCAACATCGAAACGTACCTCTCGAGCCTGTCGGGGCGTGGCACGGCCAGATCAACGGTTGCCCGTAAGCTCGCAGCGTTACGTGCCTACGGGGATTACCTGTCGTTCAAGGGTTCAAACCGCGAGAATCCTGCCAGTCGCGTCGCCGCGCCACACCGTTCGTTCCGGGTTGCCAGCGACGATTACTCGAGGCAACGTGATCGGACCCTGCAAGAAATCGCTCGCATGACCGGATTGCAAATCAGCGAGATGGTCGCCATGAACGCCGAAGACATCGATTGGCGACAAGGCACGATCCGTGTACCAGACGAAAGCCGCGCCGATGGTCACCGCAGCGTCACGCTCGGCACGACCACACGCCTACTGCGGGCCTACCTCGCTGGACGCGCTCGAGGCCCCCTTTTCTTGTCGGCCTCCGGTGATCGGCTCTCGGTGCGTTTGGCGCACGACATCATCAATCAGGCCGCGCAAGCCTGAACCTCGGGCCACCCAAGTTCATGACCTGATGGTCGCCTGCTGTTTGCAAAATGTCGGAAATGACCAGCAAGAAGGTTCAGAATCGGCCAGCGCGAACACAGGATTCTCAGAGGCGACTGCGCAAGAATGTGTAAGACCGACAGGACCAACGCCCTCGGCACGGTGCAAGCCACCGTTTTGTACCAGGTAGCGACCTGTCCTGCCCCAAAGGAGACCGCGTGCTAAACCATCGACCAAGATTTCAACCGCTCGTGCTCGCGCTCGTGATGTTCTTGTTGCCCAGCCTGCTGGGTTCTGGAGCGTTTGCGCAAGCGAAAAAACCGCAACAACAACCCGCAGGAAGCGCCAAAACCTGCGAGAAGTACACGCTGCTCGGCAAGCTGTACTACACCAACAACCAACTTGATGCCGCCTACGTCGCGTTTCGCCAATGCGTGACCTTGGAACCGAACAACACCGAAGCCCTTTACAACCTGGGTCGGGTCGAAATCAAACTGCGCCTGTACAGCGCCGCGATTGAGCATTTCAAGAAAGCCATCTCGATTGATTCGAAATTCGTCAGCGCCTACCTTGGGCTATCACAATCGTACTCGAGGCAGTACATCGATTCCAAAGACCGCGTGACCGTGCGCAACCAACTCGACGAGGCCCTGCGCATTCTCGAGGATGCCGAACGGGTCGCCACCACGAACGAACAAAAGGCCGCCGTCTACAACGAACGTGGCACGATCTATAAGTACAAAGCCGAGAACGACAAGGCACTCGAGGCGTACAAGAAAGCCCTGGGTTTTGTACCTGACAGTGCAACAGTGCTATTCAACCTCGGCGCGTTGCAAATGCAGGTTGGTAAGTACGGTGACAGCGTTGACTCGATGCGCAAAGCCGTTGACCTCGAGCCCAAAAATGCGCAAAACAGGGCGTTCCTGTCCAAAGCCCTGCGCCTGAGCAAAGACGACAAGACAGCACTCTCTGAGGCGACCCAGGCGTACAACCTGGCCGGAGGAGTCCGAGGCAAAGATGCGTTCGTGATCGGGCAGTACGGCATCACGCAGTACATCAGCAAAAACATGAACGCCGCCAAAAGTGCCCTCGAGCTGGCCGTCAAAGTCGATGAAGGCACGTATCACGAGAATTACTACTACCTGGGGCGGGTTTACCTCGAGACCAGCCAAGCACGAGACGCCCGCGCTCAACTCTCCAAGGCTGCCTTCATTGAACCGAGCGAACCGCTGTACTGGTTCTGGCTCGGACAGGCGAACGAAGCCTCGAGCTTGAAAGAGGATGCCTGTAAGTCTTACGCGGCGGCGTTGAAGGTCAAACCCGGCTATCCAGAGGCGCAGACCGCTTCGACCGCGCTGAAGTGTCCGATCGCACCATCCGCCAAATAGGACCTGCCTCGAGCCCGAAACGCGCCCACCTGGGCGCGTTTCTCATTTCGTGTTTGAACTCGAGCGCAGAAGCAGTACACTCACCATATGGATGACCGCCGTCAACGCCTGCTGTCACTTGCGGTTGAATCATTCATTTCCAGCAACCGACCCGTCGCCAGCCGCGACCTGGCCCAAAGCCTCGGGGTCTCGAGCGCCACCGTGCGCAGCGAACTCGTGGCCCTTGAAGAGATGGGTCTGCTGCACCAACCACACATCAGCGCTGGACGCATCCCAACCCGAGCCGCGTTTCGATCCTATGCGCACCGTTTCATCCCGCCCAAAGCCCTCTCAGAGAGCACCACAGAACGGCTCGAGGGTGCGCTCGCCAGGGCCAGCGGAGACGGTCGCCTGAAGATCGCCGCACAGATTGCCTCACACCTGTCCGGGTACGCCGCCATGACTGTTGCAGCCAACCTGGAGGCCACGCTTGAGGCCATCTTGCTCTCAGCACTTTCAGATGGACGTGTGCTCGCCGTGATCCTGCTGGCGGGCGGCGATGCCCGCGAACTCATCATCGACGCCGGATTCAAACCCGAACGCGCCACGATAGAAAAACTCGAGCAGACGTTTCAAGACCGCAGCATCCCACTGCGTGACGTGCCCGCCGAATTGCACCGCCTCGAGCATGCCAGTTCACCGGGGGTCAGCGGCCTCGCCAAAGCCTTGCGCGAACGTTGGAGCGAAGCCGCACCCAAGATCAGCTTCTCGAGCGGAGCCCGCCCGGTCCTCAGCGAACCGGAAAGCTCAGACGTGAACTTCATTCGCAACGTGCTCGAAATTCTCGAGCAACCCAACCACGACCATTCGACCACCACGCTAGGGCAGGTCGAATTGGTCGTGGACGACCCGAACGGCGTTTCCAAAATCACGGTCGGATTTCGCTCGAGGGCGATGAAGGGCAGCGTCGTGATTGTTGGCCCAACCAGAATGCGCTATCCGCAGGCGATCTCGGTCGCCAAAGCCGTTTCTGATGCGCTTGGTGCGGCCTAAATCAAGTGCTCGAGACGAGCAAGTGATCGGTTCCGGGGACAAAGCTGTTTAGGTGACGTGATTCTGTCTCGAACTGACCAAACTCGTCCGGGATCAAGCCTTCAAAGGCCATCAGGCCAATCGTGCAGGCCGCGCCTTCTTTGGGCTCGGGTTTGGTTTCGTTCAGCAAGACTGCGATTTTGCGAACCAACTCCTGGTAACTCGAAGGTGAAAGTCGGACCGTGACAGCTTGAAAGTGTGCAGGCCGCGCCTCACCGCTGCCAAGAATTGGTTTGGTCTCGTCATGGAGTTGTGGGATCGGATCGCTGTAACCGTAAACGTCGAATTCGTAGTCATCTTTGTTGGTCAAACGATCCGATTTTTCATACGCCTGCATGAACGCACTCGAGAGGCTGCGGATCGTTACACCGATCTTGTCTTCGTTCTCGAGCAGGCCACGAGGCACCTTAAAATTTCTTGCGGCAGTCTGGTAAAACACCTTTCCACCCTCACGTTTTGCCTCGAACAACAATCCCAATTCGAGGCAACGTTTCGCGTGGTGATGCACCAAATTTGCTGCGACCTTCGCTTGTTTTGCCACATCGCTGGGGCTGGCTGG
>JANOWZ010000594.1:0-14376 GCA_031418155.1 Deinococcales bacterium | reverse complement strand
ATCTGGAGGGTCGGTTCGGTGGTGTTCAAAACTATTTGAAAACCGGTCTCGAACTCGCGCCGAAGAGCATTGCAACTTTGCGGGACAAGATGCTCGAGTTTCATGCTTGAATTTTCGCCTTGACAATCACCTGGCAATCGGTCCTGAATGCTATTGCATTGCATCTCGGATCGGTACAGTCAAGAAAACCGATGCACAGATCATGCTCGTCTCCGGCACACTGACCTGCACCACAACCGTTGAGGCCATTGTACCTCGGGCGGCGTTGAATTCCACGTTCGGCGCGACGCTGATCTACGTGGCATTTCACATCCCGAGTCGCCAATTGATTCTGATCATCGCGGGGATCGGTAAACTGCTTTTTATTGATCTGAGCGTTATTGCTTTTTTTGGCGGACGTAATCGGTGCCCCACATCCCGAGATGTGCAAAGCGGGTTCTCTCAGGACCATCCAACCGCGTAAACCCGGCCCTGCCGAACCTCTAGTTTTATATTCTGGAGGCCCTGATCGGTCAGACCACCGAGCGAACTTCCATCGGTGTTGAAGGTCATCAGGTGACAGGGACAGACCAACAGGTGATCGTTGTTCGGAGTTGCGGGTTCGCATCCGTTGTGCGTACAAACAAGCGTATAGGCCGTTAGGTATATTCGCTTGTCGATCTCGAGCACGTTCGGATTCGGGCGCTTGGGGATCGGAAGGCGCACGGCGAGAGACTTGATTTTTTCGTAATCGAAAATGATCGAGTCGTATTCGTTGGTAAAATCTGTCAGCTCGGCAACCTGAATCTCGGTCACTGCCCGACGTGCACCGCCATGCCATCCCAGCGTTAGGCATGTTGCGGCGGCGATGGTCCGAAGGGCATCACGTCGGCTGGCCTTTTTGGTGATTTTAATTGCGGCTTCGGGTTCTGCCGGCGAGTCGGGCGGGGTCATTTGCGCAAATATATTGGATTCGAGAGCGCCAGCGTGTTCTGCCAATCGCGGCCCGCTCCGATCCGTGATTGCGCCCCTCGACCGAAGACTTCGACGCGAAAGTACGATCCGGGCGTGTGGCCAATCTCGAACGGAATCTCGAGTCGATCTTGCGACGCTGGTACATCCCAGTGCCGGTGATAGAAACCATTTTGCATCACGATCACGCGGGCCGGAAAATTCAATTGCTCGAGCGCAATCCGAAAATTCACGCCGGATTCGCTGTCAATCTCATCGCCCATGATCGCTTGATTCGTGCCACTCGAGGCGCTGAACTCGAGCTTCGGTCCGAGCGTCGCGTAGGCGTGACCTTGCCGCAACGTCTCAATGATTGCCTTCGGCTCGAGCGCCGTGGCATAAACCGCCGTGAACGCCTGACCGAGCCTGTGACGGCCCTTCCAGGGATCGTGCGAGTCCGTGCCCGCAACGCCGGTGATCCGATGTCCGGCCCGCAACAGGCCATCCCAGAGCGCGAGTTGCGCCGTGTTTCCCTCGCCCTCCATGTGATGGTAAACCTCGATCATGTCGGCGAGCGCCCAATCGAACTCGTGATAGCGCCAACCCAAATCCAAGGCGAAGGCGTGATTGACGCAGAACAATCCGCCTTGGTGGTGTACGGCTCGGGCCGCATCGTTGATCGACCAGTGTTCGGGATCATCGACAAACGGATTGATCCAACCCGAAAGCCCGTGCATGTTCGCGTGCCCACGATGCCCGGTGATCTCCGATCCCTTCATCACGCAGAGGTGCTCGTCCGAAAGCGACTCGAGTTCGGGCCAACCGGCGTTGGAGAAATGATCGGTCAGGGCCAGAAAATCCAATCCGTGTTTGCGTGCCGAGGCGACGACCTCGCCGACCGTCGTCTGACCGTCTGAGTGGTGGCTGTGCGAGTGCAACTCACCGCGATACCAGCCTGCACCGGCGCGACCATTGTGCACCGCCGGTTTGAAAATCTCGAGCGGCCCGACATCTCGGCCCGATTCACCGTAACCCGCCTCAACCGTGACGGTGTAATCCGCGATGTACTCGGTGCGCTCGAGGTCCAACTGTACGCGCCACGAACCTGGCTCGATCTCGCCCGCCAACGCGCCGATGCTTGCCGTGCCCGCAGCAAACTCGAGCGACGGCGCAATGTCACCGATGGCTCCGGGCATCATCCTCGAGCCGCGATAGCCGTTGGGTCCGAAGACCGAAAGGTAGAGTTGGCAGATGCCTTCTTTGCGATACCGCAGCGTGACCTTCAGTCTGGTCACGCCATCGGGCACGTCAAAATCGTGATAGAGATATGGCGCGGTGGTCTCTGGAGAAACCTGCCCGTGAAAGCTCGCAAGTTGCTCGAGTTGACCCGAATTGTTCTCGCGTTTTGCAATCATCGTGCGACCATCCTTTCAACGCCGTAGGGATTCTCGAGTTGCGCAAACAAATCTGGTCGGTTGCTGGTCAGGCCGTTCACGCCCAGCGCAAGGCAGGCGTGCATGTCCTCGGGTCGGTCTATCGTCCAGGCGAGCACGGCAATCTTTTGCGCGTGTAGACGCTCGAGTAATTCCGGGCCGCCATTGTGCGGATACAGCAAGCGGCCATCAATCGTTACGGCTGGCGTGCCAATCTCGAGGTCGCTGATGCCATACGCGGTGCGCCAATCGCCGGTCAGCGTCAATGACGTGCCAATGCTCGGCTCGAGCGATTGGATTTCAGTCATCGTTGAGCGTGAACCACCGCAGACAATCACCGGTGCGAACTCGAGGTGACACAACGTTTGCACGATTCCTTTCGCCAAACCTTCGGCTTTGAGATCGATCATCAGCCCGCAATGACCTCGAGCAATTTCGATGCCCGTCTCGAGCGTGATGATTCGTTGTCCATCACCGATGTCGATGGTTTGTAGCGTCTCGAGGCTCGAGGTTGCGATCATGTGTTTCGTGCCATCCGCACCATGAACATCATCGTCATGCCAGAGGACCAACCGGCCATCAGAGGTCACATGCAAATCCACCTCGATCATATCCACGCCAATCATGGCTGCTGCCTCGAGTGCCTGGGCCGAATTTCCAGGTGCGACAAATGGTGCGCCACGGTGAGCGGTGCGCAACCACTGACCAGCCTCGAGTTTTTCGCGCAACGGTGCGGGCAGGCCAAGACCGATCATGCTTCAGCTTAACGAGGGTGTGTCAGTGACTCGTCAAATTGACTCGGTTTGAATGATCCCGACGTTTGGTTTTGAATTCGTCGCGCACGGTCTCGATGTTGCGGGAGTCGAACAAGTCACCTGACCAACCCAAACCCATGCTCGAGAAGGATGTTTCGCATCAGAAAAATTTGAGAGCACAGGTGATTTATCAATCCTGGCTCAGCGTTCTTTGTCGTGATCCTGCTTGTTTCGCAATTTTGAAAGGTCAACGTCTTTGGCTGCACGATTGGGAATGGATCGAAACAGTGCGCGATAAACGTAACGTCGGACCTTACGGAACATGCGTTGAAGGAATTGTTCAAACAACGGCCCTCTGGAGGCTGATTTTTCGTGGTCAAGTCGTCTTTGTTCGTGGTTGCTCGAGGCATACTCAAGGTTGAAGTTCACGGACGAATCCCCTTTCGTGGAGTCACACTCTGGATAGGTTTCTTGTACCTCTTTTTTTGGCCCAGATCGGGCAGCGGCGTTCAAGTCCGCTCCCCGATCTTTTGGGAGTTACTGGTTAACGACTTTGATGCGATCTCGAGCCGTCATGCCCACGGGCGATCCAGCCTTCGCCTGCGCCAGCAAGTATTGCTGTAAGGCATCCAAGTCAACCTCGCCACCCACACGGTCTTTGCCTTCTTTCAAAACGGCAAAGTTATCGCCGCCGTCGGCCAGGAAATTGTTGACCGTGATCCGGTACGCCTTGGCCGGATCGAGTGCAGTTCCGTTCAAACTGACCTCGAGCACTTTTTCACCTTTGGGTTTTTTTGCATCCCAGGTGTAGGTGAATCCCTTTGAAACTTGCAAGATTCGGTTCTGACCGGCGGCGGGATTTTCAAACTGCTGCTCGAGCATGGTTTTGATTTGCGCCCCGGTCACGGTCAGCACGACCAGGCTGTTGCCGAACGGTTGGACCGTGAAGGCATCTCCATAGGTCACGTCTTTGCTGGCGCTCGGGTTGGGTGGCAGGTGGGCGCGAATGCCACCAGGATTCATGAACGCGATCACCGCACCACCTTTTTCTGGCGTTTTGGTCGCCTCGAGTTGCGAATCGGCGATCACGTCGCCCAAGGCGCTCTCACCGGCTGGCGTGGCATCTCGAGTGATTTGTTCGACACCCAGTTTAGCGATGGGTTGGTTGGCGATTGGATCGGTCATGGTTTTGGCTTTGGTCACGAGCGTGGTCATGTCGGCATCTTTGGCGACTTTGGCGCTGTCCAAAACGATGGCATCGGAGGTTGCGCTGATCACATCTTTGGTTTTCGGATCAATCGCCAGATCAATCTGCATCAACAGGTGTCCATACTGGTCGCTCTGCGTCACCAGACGCCCGTCAACACGACACTGGTAGCCACGATGGGTGTGACCACTGACGACCACATCCACGGCCTTGTCGAGCCGTTTGACAATATCCACGATGCTGCCCGCGAGCGAGCCGCAATCTTTTTGGTCAAACAATTCTTTGGCTGTACCGCCCTGATGGATCAAGAGCACAATCGTTTCGATGCCTTTGGCTTTCAATTCGGGAATGTACTTGTTGACCGCCTCGGCTTCGTCCAGAAACTCGAGACCGGCCACACCGGAGGGCAGCACAATCGTTGGCGTTTCTTTGAGGACCGCGCCGATGAATGCGATCTCGAGATCACCGACTTTGCGAATGAAGTACGGTGGCAGGAACGTTTTCCCCGTGGCTTTCTCGATCACATTCGCAGCGATGTACTGAAATTTCGCACCGGCAAAACTCGAGTTGAACTTGCAGGCTTTGCTCGGATCGAAAGCGTCACAGCCGCCCTTTTGCATGCGCAGGAGTTCTTTGGCTCCTTTGTCCAATTCGTGATTGCCGAGCGAACCGACCTCCATGCCAATCTGTGAAAGCGCATCGATTGAAGGTTCGTCCGCCAGCAATGAACTGACCAGTGGGCTCGCGCCGATCAGGTCGCCACCACCGACGACAATCGTGTTCGGATTCTTGGCTTTGACTTCCTTGACGGCGGTGGCAATCGCTTCGACACCTCCGGCCTGAAGCGTCAAGGTTTTGGTGCGGTCTGCCGGATCGGGCACGCGAAAACCGGACGGCAAGAGGTTGCCGTGAAAATCGTTGATCGCCAACAGACTGACTTTGACCGGATCGCTCTGCGCAGTACCGATACTCGTTCCAATCGCTGCGATCACAACCGCTGCGCCCACCGTGAGCACCAATGCCAATTCTGATTTCTTCATGCCAGCCTCCTCGTACCACTTCAAATGGGCCACCCGAGATTTGCGGGTTGAGTGTGATGCCCCAAGTTTGTTCGGGACTTGATCGAGTGCACATGCGAATGGTCAAGCGTGTGTCAGGAGACTTGAAGTTAGATTCGAGTGGCTTCTTGCATGGCGAGTTCAGAAGTGCTCGAGTTGGATTGTGTTTCAAGTCGAATGACTTCGCCAATCAATGGCACGCGCACATCACCCGGCAATACCAGTTCGCGCCAAGTGCGTTGCGCCTCGCGTTGCCAGGTCGCATCTTCCCAACCGAAACCATCGCCAATGTCTTCGTGACCGGAGATGTGCATCAACCAAGAGTGTTTTGGCTCGAGCGCCGCCGCGAACCGTTGCACCATCCCGAACGAAACGTGACTGGCAGGTTTACCCTCTTGACTGTGGGTGTAGGCCCAAGTGTTGCAATCAAAAAAGACGTGATCGGCGTGACGCAATTTCTCGAACGCGGCACGTTGCGCCGGATTCGGATGCTCGAGCCAAGTGTTGCTGACATCCATGTCCCAGAGGAATGCGACTTTCAGGCTGGGTTGTTTAAGCGCGTGCATCTCGAGCACGAAACCAGAACAGCACGGCCAGGGATTGTCTGAACCATCTGGGTGAAGGTCCGCTGAGTGATGCGAAAGCGTGACCGGTGTCAGCGTCACATTCGGCAATTCGAGCATGATCGGTTCGAGCAATGTGCCAACCGGTTCAAACTCGTTTGAATGTTGCAACTCGAGGCCAGCCTTTTCAAGTTGTGGGTAGATTCGCTCGAGCCATGCCGCACTGCCCGCCCGAGCCCAGACTGGAACATTTTCCGGGGTGATCCCGTTGCGCGTCTGAGATCGCGTCCAGGTTTTGGTCAATGGTGCGAGTTCGCAGGTGTGATCCGAATGCCAATGCGAAAGCACGATCTGATCGAGTCGCGGTTGCAATCGCAACGCCTCAATGCGCGATAGGCTTTCACGCACGCCAGCACCGACATCGAACAAGGCGTGATGCACGAGGCTCGAGCCTTCGTAAGACAGAAGTGAAATCGATGTGTTCGCCATTCGAGATTGACGTTTGCAACGTGGGCATTCGCAACCGAATTCTCGAATCCAGGCGTTGTCCAAGCCGTTGACCACCAACTCGTGACGCATCACCAGATCGGCTCGAACAGCATCACGACGCTGCCGGGAGCGACCGTCAAACTTGGAAACAACGAGAAGCGCCCACGGGTGGAGTTGAACCAATCGGCATCGAAAAGCGATTGCGTCAACCCAAAGGTGCGCAGTGCCGCGAGTGCTCGAGGATGAACCACGAACCCGCGCAGGGTTTGCTC
The DNA here is from genome assembly GCA_031418155.1 of Deinococcales bacterium. Taxonomy (GTDB): domain Bacteria; phylum Deinococcota; class Deinococci; order Deinococcales; family JAAFIG01; genus JANOWZ01. Next base: position 7,669 of record JANOWZ010000594.1, on the reverse strand, counting down.
GAGTGATGATGGTGCTCGAGCGTCCGCTTCGGCGGCTTGGGTCATTTGTTCAAAGGTGCTGCTGGCGAGTTCTCGGGCAAAGTCTTCGTCCATGCCCAAGGCTATTCGGCTTGTGTCATGCGTGTGTTTGCAAGAATGATCTCGAGACACGAACTCGAGCGTCCAGAGGAGGGCGGACGCTCGAGCAAACTGGAGGACGTTGAATCTAAATCGGGTTACTTCTGGTCAAAAAGTGGCGCAGTACGAGCGACCAAATCCTTGATCGTCGCTTCAACCGGTGCGTTTTGCAGGTAGATGGCCTCGAGCGATTTGACGATTTCCTGCGTGACCTGGAAGTACGCTGGCGTGCTCGGACGCGGTGAGGCGTATGGCAGTTGACGCACGCCCATGTCCAAGCCTTGTTCGGTGCGCACGTAGGCTTTGAATGGTTCAAAATCGCTGGTTGGACGGGTGATCGGCACGTAATTGCTCATCTTGATCCAGTTGAATTGCGTTTCGGGTTGCGCGAGCCAACGCATGAATTTCCAGGCGGCCTGTTGCTTCTCTGGTGCGACGCCTTTGCTGATCGCCAGGGTTGCGCCACCGACTGGCACGGCGGGTTTCTTGAAGTACGGCAATGGCGCGACCTTGAAGGCAAACTTGCAGTTGGCTTTGATGTTCGGGCGGCCCGCCACGCTCCCGAATCGCAGGGCGAATTTTTCGGCGCAGAAATCCAGGTTGCTGTTGGCATTGGCGACGATGCCGGTTCCATCACGGAAGAATCCGGCCCAATTTTCGATCACTTCGAGTGCGGCTTTGTCGTTCAGGTTCAGTTTGCCGTTCTTGACAATCTGGGTGCCGTTTGAGAGCAACGCACCCTCGAGCACCCAGGGGAAGGATTCAATCGCCACGGCAGGCACGTTGTTGGCGGCCTTGATTTTCTTGGCAGCCTCGCGCAATTTCGGATAGGTGCGAATGTCTTCCAGGCTGACGCCAGCCTTTTTGAGCATCTCTGGGTTGTAGTATAAGACTGGGTTCGAGTTGTTCCATGGCATCGCAAAGACCTTACCGGAGTTGGTTGGGTCGGCCTGACGTTTGAAGACTGGCCAGAATTGATCGAAGGTCGTTTTGAATCCCTCGAAGGCGGAAAGTTCGACCAGCGCACCGGCATCGGCGAGGCGAGGCCAGTACGCGACCTCGAGTTGCAAAATGTCGGCGGCGGGCGCTCCAGCGGCAATACCTGCGAGTGCCTTTGTCACCACGCCCTCGTAGTTACTGCCAGAGAATTCGCCCTTGATGGTCACTTCGGTTTGCGATTCGTTGTAGGTCTTGATCATGACCTCAATCGCTTTGCCCAACTCGCCACCCAAACCGTACAAGAACGTGACTTCGGTGCGTTTGGCTTGTGCCAAAGTGCTTGAGATGGCAACCGCACCCAAACCGAGTGCGACCAGCAAACCAATGGTTGATTTCTTCATACCGACCTCCAAAAACTGTGGAATGGAACTGCGCTGAGATGGCGAATGGCCTCTGACGGATACGATTTTCCAGCAAGACCCGGGCGCGGATGCCCGGGCCGAAATTTTGAACTTCTCAGCCTTTCAGGCCACTCGAGGCGGCAGATTCAATGAACCATTTTTGCGCGAAACCATACACGAGCAAGACCGGTGTGACCACCAAGGTTGTCGCCGCGAGCACCACCGGAATGTTGCTGCCCTCCAGACTGGTGAAACTCGAGAGGCCGACCTGCACGGTGCGAAATTCGTCTTTGCTGATGGCGATGTACGGCCAGACCAGCGCGTTCCAAACGCCCAGGAACGTCAGCACGCCGAGCGCCGAGAGGGTGGGTGCATTGACCGGCATCAAAATCCGAAACAAGAATTGCCACGGGCTCGCGCCATCAATCCGTGATGCTTCCTCGAGTTCCTTTGGGGTTTTCAAAAAGGCTTGACGCAAGAGAAACACACCGAAGGCGCTGGCGCAAAACGGCACGATCAACGCCTGGTACGAATTTTGCCAGCCGAATTGTCGGATCGTAATAAAATTTGGAATCAAAAGCACATCACCAGGAATCATCAATGGTCCAAGCGCAAACAAAAACAACCAGTTCTTGCCTGGAAACTCGAGGTTGGAAAAGGCGAACGCGGCCAGGCTCGAGGTCAGGATCACAACAACGGTGACGGTCACGGAAACGAACATCGAGTTAAAAAAGTAACGCAGGAACGGTGCTCCATTCCAGGCTTCAACGAAATTTTGCCAAACCCAAACTTCTGGAATCACCGGGCCGGTAAAAACCTCGCGTTGCGCTTTGAACGCACCGAGCAGCAGAAATCCGAGCGGTAACAAAAACGCCAGTGCGACCACGAAGCCAAGAATTTCCTGTGCGAATTGACGGCGTTGACGTTGCGCCCGCAATTGACCTCGGGCCGGAATTGCGTGCTTGAGGGCGTATTGTTCGCTGCTGGTCACTGGTAATGCACCCGCCTTTCAGAAACACGAAATTGTAGGTACGCGAGCACCAACAGCAGCACGAACAACACCACCGAAATTGCGCTGGCGTAACCCATCTGAAAAAATTGAAAGGCGTTCTGATAGATGTAATACCCGAGCAGTGTGGTCGAACCGACCGGGCCGCCCTGCGTCAAGAGCAGCACCAGACCGTAACTTTGAAAGGTGCCGACCAACGACAAGAAAAACACGACCATCGTCGTCGGGGCCAACAGCGGAATCGTGACCCGTGTCGCCACCTGCCAGCGGCTCGCACCATCGACCACGGCAGCCTCCTCGAGTTCACGCGAGATGCCTTGCAGTCCGGCCATGTACAAGACGGCGGGCAGGCCGACGCCTTTCCAAACGGCAATCAAAATCACCGAGAACAGCGCCATGTTCGGATCGCTCAACCAACCCAATCCGGGCAAACCAATGCTCCCGAGTGCCTGGTTGACTGGTCCACCCTGCGGGTTCAGGTAGAACATCCAGACAATCGCAGTGGCCGAAATCGAAATCACGGTGGGCGTGAAAACCGCGCCGCGCAACAGGCTTTGCATTCTTGTTGGTGCGTTCATCAAAAAGCCGAGTGCCATGCCGAGGCCAACTTCGATCACGGTCACGGCGACGGCGAAAATTGCGGAGATGCTGAGGCTCGACCAGAATTCACGGCTTGAAAACAGGTTTGAGTAATTCTCGAATCCCACAAAATTCGGACTGGGTTTCATCATGTCCGAATCGGTGAAACTCATACGAATCACGGTCACGAGTGGGTAATACGTGAAGAGTGCAAAGATGACCAACGCGGGCAACAGGAATCCGAGGGCCAGTATCAACCTCGAGCTTGATTGCGTTGGATTTGCTCGAGCTTGCAGGTGTGTAAATGTTCGGGCAACAGACATGGAAGCAACCTACCGACGAATTGTCTGCTCGTTGCAAGCCACAATTTGCTGACAAATTTTTTGGAGTCCATCCTTCGCGGTGAGTTCATGCAGGCTCGAGTCACAGAACCGCTCAGATCACAAATCCATGACATTCGGGCCTTAGATTTACGAAGTACCGACCCACAGACCTGCACCACGGAGGAACCGCATGAAAAAACGCATCACCGTTCTCGCATTGATGACCCTGTTCGGTAGCGCACAGGCGACCAAGATTACCATCCTGCCCGTGACTGGCGCGAAATTTCTGGCCGGAGCCAAATTCGATTTCCGCGTCGAACTCTCCGACCTGAAAAGCGCAAGCCGTGACCTCGAGATCACCGTGCAGGGCAAAAAGGCCGAATCTTTCTTTCGCAAACCGCTGGTCAAATCTGCCGGTGAGGGCGACAAGGCCGCGAGCATCGAGAACTACATGGTCCGTGATGTCAGCCTGAACACCACCGGCACGCTCGAGGTGATCGTCAAAGGCGTGGACGATACCGGTCCATTCCTGGCGATGGCAAAATACGAATCGGTTCGTGCCATGAGCCTGCGCAAAAAGCCCAAAAACGTGATTTTGTTCATCGGTGACGGCATGGGTTGGAACACCGTGACCGCCGCCCGAATCATCAAGAACGGCATCAGCAACGGTAAGGCCAACGGCCTGCTCGAGATGGAAAAAGCCGATTCGGTCGCCAGCATCGCCACCTCCGGTCTGACAGGATTGGTCACGGATTCGGCCAACAGCGCCAGCGCCTACGCCACCGGACACAAGAGCGCCAACAACGGGTTGGGTGTCTACCCGGACAACACCGCCTCGAGCCTGGACGATCCGCGCCAAGAACAGATCACCGAAATCATGCGCCGCACCAAAGGCATGAGCATCGGTTTGGTCACAACCTCGTACCTGGCAGATGCGACCCCGGCAGCCTGGGCCTCACACACGCGCAGGCGCGGCGATTACAGCGAGATCATCGGACAGTTTATCGATGGCCCGGTGCAACCGGACGTGATCATGGGTGGCGGCTCGCAGGATTTCTTGCCGAAGGCCACCAAAAGCTCGAGGCGCAAAGATGAACGCGACATCATCAAGGAATACCAAACGAAGGGCTATCAGTTGGTCACAACCGCCAAGGAACTCGCGGATTCCAAACCCGGCAAGACGCTCGGGTTGTTTCAACTGCAATGGATGAACGCCTACCTGGACCGTGTGCAATTCAAGAACCTAGACGTGCTCGGGACATTCACCGAACAACCGCTCCTGTGGGACATGACCACCAAAGCCATCGATTCGCTCTCGAGCAATCCGAACGGATTTTTCCTGATGGTCGAGGGCAGCAACTCGGATGTCTTGCAACACGCGCTCGACTGGCCCCGTGCCACCTGGGATGCCATCGAAATGGACATGGCGGTTGGCAAAGCCAAAGCCTGGGCCAAGCAGAGCGGCGACACGCTGGTGATCGTCACAGCGGATCACGCTCACAGCAACAGCACCTACGGAACCTTCAATCTCGAGAAAGGCGCTGGCTCACCGACCGGCACGCAGGCCGGTGTCGGCCTGTACGAGGAGAACGGCTTCCCGACCTACCAGAAGACGCTCGATCAGTACGGTTTACCGATGGCCAAAACCGATGTCATGCTCGCGGTCGGTTACGCGGCGGCCCCGGCGCACTTCGAGAATTACCTCGTCGGTGACAAGCCATTCACACCAGTCGTCAGCCAAGACAACAAGCCCGTGCCGAATCCGGCCTACGCGGGCGGGCAATTGAACAGCGGCAACATCACCGGTACGAGCGGGCCACACACGGTTGATCCGGTGCCATTGTTCGCCAGCGGTCCAGGCTCGAGTTACTTCAAAGGCACGATGGACAACACCGAAGTGTTCTTCGGCATGGCGAACGCGCTGGGCCTCGATCCCCTGCGCAGTAAATAAACTACTGATTGATCCGTCCGTAGGGGTGAGGGATGCCTCGCCCCTACAGCGCATCCGAACCTGAACAGAAACCGAGAAACCAAAATGACCCGCAATACTTTTTTTCCTCGAGCCATCACCGTTTGCTTGCTCCTGCTGACCTCGAGCCTCGCGCAGCAACCCGCGCCGGTTCAACTCAAATTTTCGGAACTGTACGGCAAGGTCACGATTCGCGGCCTGGAGTTCTCGCCGAAACTGCTCGAGGCCGGTGGCAGGCGCGTCGAGATTCTGGGTTACATGGCCCCACCGCTCAAACCTCGGATTGAATTCTTCGTGCTGACCAAAACACCGATGTCGACGTGTCCGTTCTGTTCGACCGCCGCCGATTGGCCGCCGGACATCGTGCTGATTTACGCGCCGAAAAACAATCAACTCCTCAGCATGGCTGGGCCGATTCGCGTGCGTGGAAAACTCGAGTTGGGCGCAAAGGAAGATCCGAGCACCGGTTTCGTATCGTTGATTCGCGTGTACGCCGATGAGGTCGAGGCCGCCAAACCGTGAGCGAGCCGTGCGCCATTCTTTCGGGAGCGAGCGTGAATTATGCCGATGGAACAGGCGTGGTACTGCCTGATCTCGAGCTTCGTTCTGGCGATCAGGTTGCGCTGCGAGGTCCGTCCGGTTCTGGCAAGACGACGCTGTTGCACGTGCTGGCCGGGTTGATTCGTCCGAGCGTTGGCGTGGCTCGAGTTGGAAATCTGGATTTGCGAACGGCAACTCCAATACAACTCGAGATACACCGGGCAAAAACCATCGGGCTGATGTTTCAAGATTTCCATTTGCTCGAGGGGTTCACCGCGCTCGAGCAGGTCACGGCGGCCTTGGGATTGGCGGGCATGTCGATCTCGAGTGCGACATCTCAGGCGAGAATTTTGCTCGAGCGAGTGCAGCTTTCGCATCGTCTGCATTCCACACCGAATCGACTTTCAACCGGTGAACGTCAACGGGTCGCACTGGCCCGAGCTTTGGCGAGCAAACCCAAATTGTTGCTGGTGGACGAACCGACCGCGCACCTCGATCCATCGCGTGGTCAGATCGCGCTCGAGTTGCTGCGCGAAAATGCCCGAGAGATCGGCGCGGCCCTGTTGATTGCTACGCACGATCCGGTGGTGCTCGAGGCGATGCCGAATCAGATTGCGTTCAAGCCGCTGAGCACGGTCTCGAGCCTCAGTCCGAATCTTCAACCTCGATCGGTGCTGACGTGATCCTCTGGCTTGTCTTGCGAACCTTACGCAACCGTTTTGGACCGAACCTGCTGACGCTTCTCGCGGTCACACTCGCGGTCGGTGTGGCGCTCGCCGTTCCGCTGACACTTTCCGGATTGCGCGAGGGAGCGATTCGCGCCTCGAGCATTTTCAACCTGCTCGTGACCGCCAAGGGTAGCCCGACCCAGGCGATGTTGAACACGATCTTCTTGCAGGAGGCACCGGTCGGTAACATTCCGTTTGCCTTGTACGCGAAACTCAAAGCCGATGCGCGAACGCAATCGGCGATTCCTGTCGGCTTCGGTGACAACTTTGATGGCTTTCCGCTCGTCGGTACGAACCTCGAGTTTTTCGGGTTGCGCGAAAAATTGACCGATCCAGCGTTCTACCGACTCGAGCGTGGCCGACACTTTCAAAAGACGAACGAGGCGGTGCTCGGTGCGCAGGCCGCCCGAGTTACGGGCCTCAAACTTGGCGATCAATTCGAGAGCGCTCACGGTTTTGCCGCCACGCTCGACCCGGAGGCGCACGATCCGAACCATCCCGAACTCGAACCGAAATTCACCGTGGTCGGCGTACTCGAGTCAACCGGAGGTCCGGGCGACCGTGGCATTTATATCGACATTCGGGCGCTCTGGGATGACCATGGTCAGGTGGCGGTTGGATCGAACGGCGATACCCGAGAAGTCACTGCGGTTTTGTACACGCCCAAACGCCTCGGTTACGTCTATCAGGTGGCGGGCCAACTCGAGTCTGGAAAATACCTGCCGGGTGCGAATGCACAGGCCGTCTTTCCGGGTCAGACGGTCGGACGGTTGCTGGATTTGCTCGGGCAGGGGCGCGTCGGTTACGCGGTGATCGGATCGTTGGTGCTGGTGCTCGCGCTGGCAACGGTAGCGGTCAACACGTATGCCTCGGCCTTGGCGGGCCAACGAAACCTCGCCGTCCTGCGGGCGATTGGTGCTCGAGCCGTGACGGTGATTGCGGTCGTGCTGCTCGAGTCGTTGGTCGTGACGGCGTTGGGCGTGCTGCTCGGGATCGGTCTGGCTTACCTGGGAACCTTCGTGGCGGGATGGGTTTTGCAGCAGAACGTCGGGCTGTCCCTGCCA
>JANOWZ010000593.1:0-14594 GCA_031418155.1 Deinococcales bacterium | reverse complement strand
CGATGGCTACCGCGTGAATTACGGCAACGGTGACACCGGCATCGCCAGCGACGTTGGCACGAGCATCGCTATTGCCTCGCAGGACAAGGGTGTTCCAATCGTGACACTCTTGAAAATCATCAACGGTTCGCAACTCGAGGGCTACTGGCAGAACTACAACAACACCAAAGAGGGTCAGGAAACCTGGACGGAAAAGTAAGACAAATGTTTGGGACAACAACAGGGGGTGGAAGCTGGAGGGCGAAAAGAAAAAGCTCAAGCCCCCCAGCTTCCACCCTCTGCGTCCCATTTCACGGTTGCACCCGTACCTCACGTTTGACCCTGAGCGTCAACGGGTACGCTGAATCGAGCCGAAATTCGTTTCCTCGAGCCCGTCGGCCCGCAGCATCGTCAGGGCGGCCCGGATCGCGTGCGGTTCGTACTCCGGGCTGACTTGCGCCAGCACCATCAACGCGGTTCGAGCCAGTTTGCGGGCCACACGTCGCGCCGCAAGTTCGGCATCACGGATCACGCAAGCCTCGAGAATCTGAGCAAAATCTGGGTTGAAAGTCGCCAACGTATAGGGCATCGGTGCGAATTGACGGCGAAACCGTTCGGCGCGTTCGACTTGCGCATCAATGCTTTCACGCAATTTCGGGCTGGCGTAACGCACCAGGCCGTGATGAAAATTCGTGTGTGCCCGGTCCCAACTTTCAGCATCGTTCCACTCGAGCGAGGCCCGCATCGCGGCAACCTGGATGTGCAATTCCTCGAGGTCATCTTCGGTGAACCTGGCAGCGCTGACCTTGATCCCCATCGTTTCGATCAGGATGCGTTCGGTCAGCATCACATCGATTTCTTCGGGGTGAATTTCGCGCACGCGCACCCGGCGGTTCTGTTCGGATTCGATCAGGCCCTCAGCCTCGAGTCGGCGCAGGGCTTCGCGCAATGGCGTGCGCGAAACGCCAAGTTCTTGCGCGAGCGTGACCTGCGAGAGCGCGATTCCGGGCGCGTATGTGCCGTCGACAATGCGTTGGCGCAATTCACCGTGCAGGCGTTCGACGCTGCGAACCCGTGTGCTCGAGGTGGGGGGAACAAGAGGGGTCAAATCGTTCATGGCTTCATGTCTGACGAACTCGATCATTCTGGTCAATGTCACTGCTGAACACCTTGCCACTCGAGTTCAATCGAGCCAGTGCCGTTCTGAACGGATGTTCTGCAACCGTTCGTGTTTTGAACTTGCATTCCAAGCTTGACCTGTAGTGTAAGTGCGTACACTTCAAATCAATTGTAATCCCAGACCCATGTACATCGGCGCTTCTTCGGAGTAACTTAATAAACGTCCAAAAACATCGAAAGTTACGAGCCACGGGAGATTCCCCGGTTCGGGCAATCGAAATTCCCTTTCAGGAGCGTGTCCATGTTCCCAGCCAGTTTCGAGTATGTGCGTGCACATACCACCGATGAAGCCTTCGCCGCCCTGCAACAACACGGCTACGAAGGGCGTGTTCTTGCCGGAGGTCAAAGCCTGATCCCGGCCATGCGTTACCGGCTCGCCCGTCCCGGCGTGCTGGTGGACATCAACCCGATCAAGGAACTCTCGTACTTGCGCGAGGAAAACGGTGTGCTGCGAATTGGCGCGACCACCCGTGATGCGGCGCTCGAGTTCGCCCCGTGGATTAAAAAGTACAGTTTGATCGATGATGTCTCGCGTGTCGTGGCCGATCCGGTCGTGAGGCACATGGGAACGGTTGTCGGCAGCATTTGCCACAACGATCCAGCCGGAGATTGGACCGCGACGGCACTCGCCGCTCGAGGAACGGTCGTCGTGCGCGGAGTGAATGGTTTGCGCGAAGTCTCGATTGATGATTTCCTGGTCGATTCTTACACCACCGCTGTCGAAGAGGGCGAGATGGCGCTCGAGTTGAAAATCCCGATTCCAGACGCGCACACGCAAGGTTCGTACCAGAAGATCGAACGCAAAGTCGGCGATTACGCCACCTGTGCCGCCGCGATTCAAATTGCGATGAACGCCGACGGCACGATCCGTCAGGCGGGCATCGCCATCACCGCCGTCGGAGCCAAGGCCATGCGCGTGAATGCCGCCGAAGCGATGCTGGTTGGACAAAAACCCAGCCTCGAATTGCTGCGTGCCGCCGCTGAAGAAGCCCCGAAGATCGCCACACCAAACGCCGATCAGCGCGGCAGTGCGGAATACAAAAAAGACATGGCTCGAGTCTTGGTGCTGCGCGGATTGCAGCAATCGCTCGAGCGTTTGGGGGTCACAGCGTGAATGTTTCAATGAAGATCAATGGGAAATCCGTCAGCGCCGACGTGGACAACCGAACCTTGCTCGCGTACTTCATTCGTGAACAAGCGGGACTGACCGGAACGCACGTTGGTTGCGACTCCTCGAGTTGCGGCTGCTGTGTGGTCGTCATGGACGGAACCGTGCCGGTGAAATCCTGCACGATGTTTGCTGCCATGGCCGACGGTCACGAATTCCAAACGGTCGAAGGGCTGGCCCAAGGTGGCACACTGCACCCGATCCAACAAGCCTTCTGGGATCAACACGGCCTGCAATGCGGTTACTGCACCCCAGGCATGATGATGACCTGCACGGTCTTGTTGCAAAACAATCCGAACCCAACCGAGCACGAAATCCGCGAGGGCATCAGCGGCAACCTTTGCCGTTGCACCGGTTACAACAACATCGTCAAAGCCGTGCAACAAGCCGCAGGCGTGATGTCCGCACCGGTCGCACAAGCCGCAGACGATTGAACGGCGCAGGTGAAAGCCGAAAGGTAAAAGGCAAAAGTAAAACCCACATCCTCAAAGCTCGAGCCCTTACTTTGACCTTTCACCGTTTTACCTTTTCCCTGATCTTCTCACTCCGAAGGAGACCCTTATGACCCTCGCACCAGACAAACCCGCACCCGAAAAATTTGCGCTCGGCAAATCAATGAAACGCAAAGAAGACCCGCGTTTCTTGAAGGGCAAAGGCAATTACATTGACGACATCAACCTCAAAGGGCAGTTGTACATGGCCCTGGTTCACAGTCCGTACCCGCACGCAAACATCAAAGGAATCGACTCGACCGAGGCCATGAAAATTCCTGGCGCGGTCGCGGTCGTCTCGAGCAAAGAGTTGGATGCGTACAACGTCGGTTGGTTGCCAACCTTCCACGGCCTCGACAAGCAAATGGTCTTGGCGAACGGCAAGGTTTTGTACCAACACCAAGAGGTCGCCGCCTGTTACGCCGAGACCCGAGAGGCCGCCTACGACATGGCCGAACTCGTCGAGGTCGATTACGAACCGCTCGAGGTTGTGGTCGATCCGTACAAAGCCATGAAGGATGACGTGATCCTGCGGGACGACCGCGAGAGCAAAACGAACCACATTTACAACTGGAACGTTGGCGATCAAAGCGCCACCGATACCGCACTCGAGGCGAGCGAAGTGGTCGTCAAAGAACACATCGTTTTTCCGCGCTGTCACGCCGCGCCACTCGAGCCTTGCGGTTGCATCGCCGAATTTGACGCGATGGGCCGACTGCAATTTTACGTGACCTCGCAAGCGCCACATGTGTATCGCACCGCATTGTTCTTGGTGCTCGGCATTCCCGAGGACAAGATTCACGTGATCTCACCGGATTTGGGCGGCGGCTTCGGCAACAAAGTTCCGGTCTACCCCGGTTACGTCTGCGCGATTGCCGGTGCGCTGGTCTTGCAACGACCCGTCAAATGGATCGAAACCCGCACCGAAAACCTGACCTCGAGCTTCGCCCGAGATTACCACATGGACATCGAAATCGGCTCGACCAAAGAGGGCAAACTGACCGCGCTCAAGGTGAATACTGTCGCGGATCACGGCGCATTCGATGCCGCCGCCGACCCGAGCAAATATCCGGCAGGCATGTTCGGCATCGTCAGCGGCAGTTATGATTTCCCAGTCGCTTACGCGAATTTGGATGCGTACTTCACCAACAAAATGCCCGGCGGTGTCGCCTACCGGTGCAGCTTCCGCGTCACCGAAGCGAGCTACCTGATCGAACGCGCCATCGACATTCTGGCCGACGAATTGAAGATGGACCCAACCGAATTGCGGCGCAAAAACTTCATTCGCAAAGAACAATTCCCGTACAAATCACCACTGAATTTCACTTACGACAGCGGCGATTACGAACACACAATGGATGTCGCACTCGAGAAAATCGGCTATCAAGATTTACTGAAAGAACAGGCCGAAAAACGGGCTCGAGGTGAGTACATGGGCATCGGCCTCTCAACCTTCACCGAGGTTACGGGCGCGGGACCGAGCAAGCACTTCGACATCCTCGGCATCAAAATGTTCGACGGTGCTGAGATTCGCATTCACCCGTCAGGCTCGGGGATTATTCGTACCGGCACGAAATCACAAGGCCAAGGCCACGAGACGACCTGGGCGCAAATTGTTGCCGAAGAATTGGGATTAGATCCGCAAAACTTCCTGGTTGAAGAGGGCGATACGGACACCGCGCCATACGGCCTCGGCACGTATGCCAGCCGCTCGACACCCGTGGCCGGTGGAGCACTCGCGCTCGCCGCACGCAAAATCCGCGAGAAGGCCAAGAAATTCGCAGCCCATCTTCTCGAGGTGGATGAACGCGACCTCGAGTGGAAAGATTACAAATTTGAAGTCATGGGCGTGCCCGGCAAAAGCGTGACGATGAAAGAAATCGCCTTCGCCGCCTACACGAATCCTGGTCCGAACGAACCCGGCCTCGAGGCCACCTTGTACTACGACCCACCCAACATGGTCTTCCCGCACGGCACGTATGTCGCGGTCGTCGATGTCGATGCGGACACCGGCGAAACCAAAGTCCGACGCTTCCTCGCGGTGGACGATTGCGGCACAATCATCAACCCAATGATTGTCGAGGGCCAAGTTCACGGTGGTCTGACCGAAGGCTTCGCCATCGCCTTCATGCAAGAAATTGCTTACGATGAAGCGGGCAACAACCTTGCCACGAACTTCACCGATTACCTCGTGCCGACCGCGCTCGAGAGTCCACACTGGGAAACCGACAACACGGTCACACCCAGCCCGCACCATCCAATCGGCGCGAAATCTGTGGGGGAAAGTCCGAACGTCGGCAGCCCCGCCGCATTCGTCAACGCCGTGATGGACGCGCTCTCACCGCTCGGGGTGCGCCACATCGACATGCCATTGACACGCGAAAAAGTTTGGGCTGCAATCCGCGAAGCCAAAGCGAAAAACGCCAGCAACTGAACTCAGCATGTCACCATAGGGGCGTTGTGCAAAGCACACTGAGTTGTGATGCGCCTTGCCCCTACAAAATTCAACTCGAGCCATCATTCACTCGAGAAAAACCCAGCACACAAAAGCTTTCGGAGGTCACATGCAACTCGAGTACAACGGACAAGAACAAGTACCGCTCGGCAAAGATGCAGTTTGGGCATTCATCAACGACCCGCAAAAAGTCGCCTCGTGCCTGCCAGACGTGCAAACCGTGACCGTGCATGACGACAAAAATTTCGACGCAATCGTTTCGGTCGGACTCGGACCCGTGCGCGGAAAATTCAAATTCAAAGTCACCCTCGAGCCACAAGCCGACGGCAACCGCATGAACGTTCGCATCAACGGCGGCGGATTCGGCAGCGTGGTCGATCTGGTCGCCGGTGCAGATTTGAAAGACAACGGCGACACAACCACGACACTCGATTGGAGCGGATCGGCGACCATGCGCGGCCCGGTCGCCACGGTTGGCGGGCGTGTGCTCGATGCGCAAGCGCAGAAGTTGATCGCGGGCACGTTTGCCAATGTCAAGACGCGCATGGCTGGCGCGTAAAGATCAGGATCTATGAACACGGTCTCGAGAACGATCATGTGTGCTGGGAAGGGTGAACATGGAGTTCGCCCCTACGTCACAACATTTTTTGCAGGGGCGATCATAGGGATCGCCCTGGATCATTTCAACCCACGCAAAACCTCGAGGATCGCATGAACGACAATCCCGTTCAATTCCTCTGGCCGACACCATTGCTGAAAAAATCGCTCGAGAATCACGAGAGCGTCAACGCGGCACTGGTCGAATTGTTTTACAAGCACCGTGACGCGAGCGGTGGACAAAGCGGAAACGTGTACTCCTCGAGCGACGATCTGCTGCAACGTTACGATCACCCTGCCCTATCAGAACTGTTCGCATTCGTCTCCGACGGTGTCTTCGAGATTGCGCAAGCCATGAACTCGAGCATTTGGAAAGCCACCGGTGCCAGCAAATTGCAAATGCAAATCGTTGGCGCATGGTTTCAAATTCAGAACAAATACGGTTTTCATGACATCCACAACCATGGCAATTGCTCGTGGTCCGGGGTGTATTACGTGCAAATCGATGACCTCGAGAAACGCCAATCACACCCGAGCATCGGCGGAACGAACGGTGTCACACGGTTTTACGGGCATCAACTGCCGTTGCTCGGCGGGGCGCACATGGACATGGGCAATGCGTATTTGCAAAACAGCAATTTCGACATTCAACCCGAGGAAGGCACTTTGATTGTGTTCCCATCGTGGCTGAACCACAAGGCCATGCCCTACGATGGTGACAAGGATCGGATCATCATTTCGTTCAACGCGCAAGTGCATGGCGAGCAGGGCAACAAGGCTTTTGATTACGGCTTTCATTGATACATAGCGATGCACGGGCGAAGCAAGCTTCGCCCCTACGAGGTTTTCATGAACTCGCAATTTTTTGAACAGGTCACTCAACTCAAACGCAACGGTGCTTCGTTCGTGGTGGCAACGGTTGTCTCGAGGCGTGCTCCGGTCAGTTCGCATTTGGGTGATCGGGCATTGATTCACGGCGATGGACGCATGGAAGGCTTCGTTGGTGGTTCGTGCTCCCGCGAGATCGTGCGCAAACAATCGCTCGAGGTTTTGCGTTTGGGCAAACCACGTTTGGTCCTGATCCGACCCGATGCGACACTCGAGACGTTACAACATGCCGCCGATGCTGAAAGCATTGTTGTGCCAATGACCTGTGCCAGTGAAGGTGCGGTGGATGTCTACCTCGAGCCGCACACGCCCGCGAAAGCCTTGCTTGTCGTTGGGTTCACACCGGTCGCGCAAGCCGTGGCGAAACTCGGAACGCTGCTCGAGTATGACGTGACCCGAGTCGTGAACCGCGAGGAAATGCGTGACCTCGAGACAGAAGGACATCGTTTGGTTGCGTTGCAAGATTTGGAGCATCACCTCGAGCAATTGCCAATCGAAGTTCGTTCGAGCATGGCCGCCGTGGTCGCCTCGCAAGGCCATTACGATGAACCGACCCTCGAGCCATTGCTGAAATTTGGCGTTGGATTTGTTGGCTTGCTCGCCAGCCGAAAACGTGCCGTGACCGTGCGCGAACTGCTCGAGTTGCAAGGCTTGGATGCCAGCCTGACCGCACAAATTCGCAATCCCATCGGCCTGGATTTGGGTGCGAAAACACCCGCCGAAGTTGCCGTGTCCATCCTTGCCGAAATCATTCAGCACCGCTCGAGCGACGCACCGATGTTCACGAACTCAAGCACATACAGTGCGAAACAACACAAAGAAGAATTCGTCTCGAGTCAATCCGTTGGCGTTCCCGTAGGGGCGAGGCATGCGTCACGCGACAGTGTGCTTCGCACAACGCCCCCACAACACCTTGACGATCACAACGATGCAAATCGAAATGCCTCGAACTTCGCAATTGGTCTACCCAGCGAACGTCCCGGTTTCGCCATCAGCCCTGTGGATCACGAAGAAATCGAAATCACCAGCGCGATCCATTTTGCCGATCTCGAGGGTGTGCGGTACTTTTTCACCTGCCCAAATTGCAAGCGCCGCTTCCTGAAAAATCCGCAATCGTACTTGAACCCGGAAGTCAACGCATGACCGATATTGCCGCGCTCGAGCAAGGGTTTTTGTCTCGAGGTTTCATCACGTCCAATGAATTTTCAACCGCATTGCAGTTGGTGATGGCCTTGCAAAAACCATTGCTGATCGAAGGCCCTGCCGGTGTTGGCAAAACCGAAAGCGCAAAAGTCCTGGCAGATGTGCTTGGGACGCGCCTGATTCGTTTGCAATGTTACGAGGGTTTGGATGCCTCGAGCGCCTTGTACGAATGGAATTATCCGCGTCAAATGTTGCGTATTCGCATGACCGAGAACGAATCTTCAAGTTTATCTGAGCGTGAGGCGCACATTTTTTCGGAAGCGTTTTTGCTCAAGCGTCCGTTGCTCGAGGCGATCACGCAGGACAAACCGTGCGTGTTGCTGATCGATGAGGTGGACCGTGCCGATGAAGCATTCGAAGCGTTCTTGCTCGAGTTGCTGGCCGAGTTTCAAGTCACGATTCCCGAGTTGGGCACGATCAAAGCGGTGCATCGGCCTTACGTGATTTTGACCAGCAATCGTTCTCGAGAATTGTCGGATGCGTTGCGTCGCAGGTGCTTGTACCTCTGGCAGTCATACCCGAGTTTCGAGCAGGAAGTGCTAATTTTGCACGCGAGGTTGCCAGGAATTTCTGCTCGTCTCGCGTTGCAGATCGCGCTCGTCATGACCGAATTGCGCGAGTTGCCATTCCACAAAGTTCCCGGTGTCGCCGAAACCCTCGATTGGGGCATGGCCCTGATGAGCCTGCACAAGGATTCGCTCGACCTCGAGACGGTTGCCAGAACCCGAGGTTGCATCCTCAAAGCCCGAGAAGATTGGCAGATGCTCGAAGGAAATTTATCGAAGCTCGAGCGTGTTTGGAATGAAAAAATCGGTGAACGCGAACGGGAACTTGAGACGGATTTCGGTTACGGCAATGTCACGGTGCGTTGATCTCCGTAGGGGCGAAGCGACCCAAGCCCGTCAGGTGCTGCCTTGGGGTCAAGAAGCATGCTTCGCCCTTCCCACGAGATGCGGTCTCAACCAGTCACAAACCCGGTCGAACCCATGAAGGGCAGCAACCTCGAGTATCCGTTTGGTCACGCGCCGGAAAACCTGATCGTGTTTTGCGAGGTCTTGCGCGTCAAGCACGAATTCAAGATTGGTCCTGGTGAGATCGCCGATGCGTTGCGTGCGCTCGAGTGTGTCGGCTTGAATGATTTGCAAAAAGTTCAAGCTGCACTTCGACTCGTCTGTTGTGCGCGGCTCGAGGATGTTGAAGTGTTTGATTGGGCGTTTCGTGAATTCTTTTTTCCTGCGCCGCAAGGAACGCCGCAGGAGAATCAACCGCCTGAAGAAAAGCAGAGACCCAAGCGTTTGAGCGATGAAAAATCCAATGATGGCAATCAAAAAAGCAATCAACCGGTGAAGGCCGAATCCGGCGAGGAAGACGAGGAGGAACTCGAGGGTGCGGGTCAGAAGCGCGTGCCGGTCGAGGACGATCCTCGAGCGGAATTCCAGGAGCGGATCATGCGGGCGCAGTACAGCGCGATGCGTGGCGAGGACGGTTCGCTCGAGATTCCGCGTGTTGGTCTTGAGGCGATGTTGCGGGCGGCGGGCGAGGTGGTGACGCGCTTGCGTTTGGGCCGTTCGCGCAAGTGGCGAATGCAGGCTCGAGGGTCGCGTTTTGATTTTCGGCGCACGATGCGTTCGAGTTTGTCCACAGGTGGTGACACCTTGCATCCGAAATGGTTGGGTCATCCGCGTCGCAATCCGCGTTTTGTCTTGCTCTTGGATGGTTCGCGTTCGATGCTCGAGCACACCGCGCCGATGGTGCAGTTCGCGTTTGCCTTGGCGCAACGTTCGCGCCGCGTCGATGTCTTCACTTTCTCGACTGAGTTGCGCGATGTGACCCGTGATTTCAAGCATCTGGCGCAGCAACGCTCGAAGCTCGAGGTCCGTGATTTGTCTCGAGCTTGGGGCGGCGGCACGCGAATCGGCGAGAATTTTCGGGTTTTCTTGCGCGATCATGCGCACCGTGTGCTTTCACCAGAGACGCTGGTGTTGGTCTCGAGTGACGGTTTGGATGTCGGTGAGGTCGAAGTGCTCGAGGCGGCCTTGCGCGAGATCAAACGGCGCAGCGCGGGCATTGTCTGGCTCAATCCACTCTTGGCCTTTGATGGTTACACACCGACCGCCCGAGGCATGAAGGCCGCGATGCCATTTTTGACGCATTTCACGCACGCGAACACGCCGAGCATGTTGGCAAAACTTGCAGATGACGTGCGCCTCTCGCAGTAAGCTGAGCTTGAATTGAAATTGCTCGAGAAACCAGATGGATCAGTTCTGACGAGGAGATAAGAAGAACATGGAACGCCAGGAAATCAATGACATTCTCGAAGGATTGCGCGAAGCCCGAGCCAACGGTGAAGGTGCGGCACTCGCCAGCGTTGTCCGTGTGCGTGGCAGTGCGTACCGCCGCGAGGGTGCGCGAATGTTGATCCGCGAGGACGGCTCGCACGTCTGCATGTTGTCCGGTGGTTGCCTCGAGCCTGAGGTCGTGATGGGCGCAAAATTCGTGATCGAGGATCGCAAGCCCAACCTGACCGGGTACGATTTGACCGAGGACATCACTTGGGGTTTGGGAATTGGTTGCGGCGGCAGCGTCGATATTTATGTTGAACCGGTGCTCGAGGAAGACCAGCTTTTAACAGCTTGGCTCGGTTTGCTTAAGCGTGCCGAATTGGGTGTGCTCGCCACGATTTTGCCCGCCGTGGTCACGGGCGTTCCCAGCGCTGGCCTCGGGCGTTTGCTGATCCGTGAGGATGGTTCAACCCTCGGTGATCTCGAGCTTGAATTGCAGCCGAAGATTCTCGAGGCGGCCCGCCAGATGATGCGAGCGTTGTACCCGCGTGCCGAAACCAAACGCTTCAAACGCAATGACGGCTCGAGCGTCGATGTTTTCTTGGATGCCAGTGCGCCCGCGCCGGAACTGGTGATTTTTGGTGCCGGTCACGATGCCATTCCACTTTCGGCCCGAGCGGTGGATTTGGGTTGGGTCGTCAAAGTCATCGATTCTCGAGGTCGCTTTTTGCACCCGGAACGCTTTCCCGGTGCGCAACTGATCACCGCCGAACCGTCCGATTTGGAATCGCACATCAGCCTCGGGCCACGGTCGTTCGTGATGGTCATGAACCACCACCTCGAACGGGATCGAATCTGCCTGCGGTTCGCGCTTGAGAGTGCCACGCCGTACATCGGCGTGCTTGGGCCTCGAAAAAGGTTTCTCGAGGCGCTTGAGGATTTGCAGAAAGCTGGGTTTGAACCGGACGCGACCCAACTCGAGAAGGTGCGCAATCCGGTCGGTTTGGACATCGGCGCGGAAAGCCCGAGCGAGGTCGCCCTGTCGATCATGTCTGAGTTGATCGCGGTGCGGCGCGGTTTCGCGGGCGGCATCCTCAATGGTCGTGCCGGTCGAATTCACGATCCGGTCGAACCGATCAAGCCCCTGAAGATCAGTTGAGTTCGGGCACGCAAATCACGCGCTTCTCGAGGTCAATCATGGTGTTCGGACCAATGAATCCACGAAATTCGAGCAGTTGACCGCCGATCAGGTAGTGCAGTTGATACCACCGTGCCGGGGTTTGTTGCGTGCCACGCACCGCTTCAACGTGCCGTAAGCGCGGGTAGCCGTGTTCGCAAAAGCCGGAGGTTCGGCACAGGGCTTTATCGAACGCCTCGAGCATCATGCGTTCCTGTTCGGCGATGTTCACGCCCAACGGTTGGCCGTTGCAATGCCGAACGTGCGTTGAGACTTCCATGTGGTTGATTAACGCCCTGCTCACCCGGTTGTTGTTCATGCCAGCAAGGTACAAAAGTTGGCGTTCCTTCAGCGTTCCCTGGACCAAACTTTGAGGTCAAAGGTGAAAGGTCAAAGCCAAAAGTAAGGACCAAAGTCAAAACCTCGCGTCTCGAGCCGTTACTTTGACCTTTCACCTTTTTGCTTTTACCTCTGTTTTTCTTCCTATTCAAACTCGAGCGTCACCGCCCGCATTCCGGCCCGGTTCTGTCCAAGCACGACTTTGGTGTACATCACGCCAAAACCTTGACGTTCCAGGGCGGTGGTTGCACCCGCTTTGGCCTGGGTGGTCACGGCATCGCACCCGGCGTTTCGGGCCGCCTCGAGCCGAGCCTGAACGAGCGCATGTTGCACGCCGCGCCCTCGGGCATGCGGGGCAGTGCTGGCGAGGTACAGCGTGCCGATCCTCCAGCCCTCGCTGTCTTGACGCACCACGAGCGATCCGGTGCCGATCACTTCACCGTTTTGACGGGCAATAAAGCAACTCGAGCCTGGACGGTGCAGCGCGATTTGCGCAAGTTTCGAGTCGATTTCGCTGTGTTCGCTGGCTTTTCGGGTGCCGAAACCGGATTTGAAGGCGTGCACCCAAGCACCTTCCAGGGAGGCATCAACAGCGGTGATCTGAATGCCTGGGGTGGTTTCAAAGCGTTCTTCAGCATCAATCGGTCGCACGAGCGCCTGCAAGAAGCGTTGCGGCATGAATCCTCGAGCGGCAAGCTGTGCGACCAGACTGGCATCGGCAAGTGGACACAACTCAATTCGGGGCGTGCGACCCGCATCCACAAAAAATTGCTCGAGTTCATCCAGGTCTGTGTCCGCGACTGGACCATGCAGGCCCAAGCCCACCGCCACGTTGATCCCGAGGGTGCTGCCGGTGCGGACCATCACACCATCGGCGATCTGGCGGGCCTCGCATTCTGAAGCCTTTTCAAGCCGATCCTCGAGCCCATGAACGTATTCCCTCAGGTGCACTCCGGCATCGTGTTCGAGGCGTTGGGCAAGCGACAGGTCAGAGGGGAGCATGATTCATGGTGACATGCGCTTTGGGATTTGCTGGGTTACGGGTTGACTGGCCTGAAATCATTGGGGTTTTTCGATCAGCTTGTCTATGGCCGACATGACCTTGCCGGTCAATTCTTCGCTGGTGCCTTCGGCGGGAATCGGCGGGCCGTACCGGATCAGGTAGCGTTTTTGCCCAAACCAGTTGGGCTGCAAGCTGATCCCGGCGGGCACAATCGGTGCGTTGCCTTTGAGCGCGATGAAGCCCACGCCGTCCTTCGCAGCCTGCCCACCTCGGGTGCCTTGCGGGAAGATCACCAGGAGTTGACCGGCCTTCAAAATGCGAATCGCGGTTTTAATTGCCGACAGGTCGGCACGGCTGCGGTCCACCGGGAAGGAATTGCCACCCTCTTGAAACCATTTGCCCAGGGCAGATTGAAACAATTCTTTTTTACCCATGAAATGCACGCGGCGTTTCGTGGGTTGCGCCACCGCAAACGGGTCAAAGTTGGTGATGTGGTTTGCAGCAATGATGGCCGAACCGGTTGTTGGGATGTTTTGCGCGTCAATAAACTCGAGGCCAATCAAATTGAAATACGCCAAAAACAACGCCTTCATGGTGTCGTAGCGCATTGGGGCGTTGGAAAGGTCAGGATTCTTCTCGTTCATGGTTGCCAATCGATTCAAACCGCAGATATGGCCTGCTGTTGAACACGCTCGAGGACACTGGCGACCACCTGCTCGAGCGTCAAGCTGCCCGTGTCGAGCTTGAACGCATCCGGTGCGGCGGCAGAATTCACGGCATCGAGTTCGTCACGGGTGCGCAAGGCGGCCTCAACGGTCTCGAGGTTTTCGGGTCGTTCCAAGGTGCGGCGTTGCGCCCGCACCCGAGGGCTGGCGGTTAAAAAGATTTTTGCGGGCGAATCCAGAAAGACGACCGCACCCATGTCGCGGCCCTCGGCCACGAACGGTTTGGGCAGTGTGCGAATCTGGGTGTTGACCCAGTGACGAACGTTCGCGTGACGTGCGACCTTGGAAACGTTCGCATCCACTTCACTCGAGTGGGCCGCATCGGTGATCTCGCGCCTTCCAAGCCAAACCCGGTTGCCCTCGGCGAGCGGTTCAAGACGAATCTCGTTGCTGCTCAAACACCCGAGCAATTCAGCTTCACCCTCGAGATCGAGGTCTGCCTCGAGTGCTGCCACCGTAATCGCCCGGTACAACAGGCCGCTTGAAACGTAAGGCAACCCGAGTGCGAGGGCCACACGCCGCGCCACGGTGCTTTTGCCACTCGCGGCAAGCCCGTCAATCGTGATCACGAACGGAATTGGAGATTGGGTCATGAGGTGTAACACTCGCCAAGAAGTATACAGGTCCAAAGCAATTTGGCCCGAACGAAACACGTTTTGACGGTTCTGATCTCGAGCCAGTTCAGATCTCGAAACAGTTCAGAGGCCCGAGCATGTGCTTTGCTCGGGCCTCCCGTTTTTGGATTGCTGGATTTGGTCTGAACTACTTGGCTTGACCCGTACTTGCCTCGGTGAAGGTGCCATCGAAGATCGCCAAGATGGTCACATAGGAAAGCCACACCAAGACTTCGATCAGGTACACGGCCCGCAATCCCAACAGGTGCTGACCGCCACCGAAACCCACAAAGTAATCGAAGGCGAGCGTGACAAAAACCATCAGCATCAACGCCAAACCGATGGCACTGCGGT
This sequence comes from Deinococcales bacterium, assembly GCA_031418155.1. Taxonomy (GTDB): domain Bacteria; phylum Deinococcota; class Deinococci; order Deinococcales; family JAAFIG01; genus JANOWZ01. The sequence goes on along the minus strand of JANOWZ010000593.1, from coordinate 140 downwards.
TGCTGGCCACAAAACGGCGCAGTTCGGGCGGAAACAAATTCATCAGCGCGGCAGGCATGGACATGTTGATCCCCTTTGGGTCTTGATTTCAATCTGCGGCGTTCAATGCGCCCACACCAGCGTGATCGCCAGCATCAGCA
>JANOWZ010000592.1:0-9017 GCA_031418155.1 Deinococcales bacterium | reverse complement strand
CGATGGCTACCGCGTGAATTACGGCAACGGTGACACCGGCATCGCCAGCGACGTTGGCACGAGCATCGCTATTGCCTCGCAGGACAAGGGTGTTCCAATCGTGACACTCTTGAAAATCATCAACGGTTCGCAACTCGAGGGTTACTGGCAGAATTACAACAACATCAAAGAGGGCCAGGAAACTTGGACGGAAAAGTAAGAAGCTCGAGCGATCACTGAAGCCCTCGCACTGGCATCAAACATAAAACGCAAATAGCGCGAGTGACTGCACACCGCAAAGCCAGCCCCTACACCATTTCATTCATTGGGTGAGACTCACACAAAGGAGTTTATATGCGCCGACGTTTGACCCTTCAGGCTGGAATTTGCTTGCTGTTGTTGGCCGGTTGCCAGAACCAATCACAGACCGGATCAACAACCGAATCGCTGGTTCCGGTGCTCGAGACCACAGCGGAACTGCACACCATGGGCATGGACAGCCAGACACCACCCGTTCAAATCAACTGGACGAACGATGTCACCGGCAGCACGCAAACCATCAACGTGACTCGGGTCGGTGACAAGATTGTGTACCAAGGCGAGGCGCTCGGCAATTGGACCAACGGCGATATGCAAGCGCAGTCGGCGATTGTCACGACCCGAAAATGGCCCAACAACGTGATTCCTTACACGATCAGCGCCACCAGCAACACCCGAGCCGAGGTGCTTCAGGCGATCAATTACTACAACACCAAAACCAACCTGCGTTGGGTGGCCCGCACCACCCAAACCGATTACGTGAAATTCATCAACAGCCCCGGCTGCTGGTCGTATGTCGGTCGGATCGTAGGCATGCAAGAGATCAGCCTGAGTTCCAACGGCTGCGGCATCGGTGGAGCCCTGCACGAGATGGGCCACGCGCTGGGCTTTCACCACGAGCAGTCCCGTCCGGACCGCAACCTGTACGTGCGCGTTCGGTTGGACTTGATCCCAACAAGCATCCAAAACAACTGGGCCATCGAAAGCGAAGCCAAAGCCTTCGGACCCTACGATTACTACTCGATCATGCATTACAACCTGTTCTACAACGGCCAGAAAGTGATCGAAGTGCTCAAACCCGGCATCGATCAGAGCCAAATCGGAAACGGTATTGTCTTGACACCCACGGACCTCAGCGCCGTCAACTTCCTGTACCCCAAAGCGGTCACGCCACCACCCGCACCGACAGGTCAAACCTTCAAAACATCGTTGACATCGGCAGGGCTTGCCAACTTTCACTCGAGCGTCAGCGGATTTACGCACCTGGCAGGCACGATCAAAGGCACGTTGACCGGTCCAGCCGCCGCAGATTTTGATTTGTTCTTGGAAAAACTTATTTCTGGCAAATGGATCACCGTCGCCGATTCGCAAACAGTCACCTCGAGCGAGGCCGTCACGTACACCGCCACGGCGGGCACGTACCGCTGGGAAGTGTACTCGTACAGCGGCACCGGCAGTTACACGCTGGTCACGCAGTAAGAGGCTCGAGCCGGGGCATCAAGAAGACCTTGCTTTGAATCGCGCAGTGCTCGGGTGACATCAAGCTCGAGCACTGTGCGACACCAAAAATCTCGAGCCTCGAGTCATTCACGGAGCGGCATGGCGCAAGTGTTCATCAGTCATACGGTCAACAATTTCCAGCAATGGGAATCGCTTTACAACGCTCAACACGCTTTGAAAAGACGGCACGGCTGGATTGGTTGCCAAATCCTGCGCGGCGCTCAAAACCAAAACCTGATCGTGATGCTCAAAGAATACCAGACGCTCGAGGGAGCCATGACGTGGACGCACTCAGCAGAGTTTCACGTGACCAACGGACACGCTGGCGTGACCAGCATCCCCGAAATTGTCCCTCTCGAGAACGTCTGCACGCAAGCCGAACTGGAGGTGACTCGAGGGCAAGCCTGCAATTGATCTGCTGAACTTCGATTTTCCACACAGCAATTCTCGAAGCCGTTCACTCTGTCACCCGCAATCTTCACCTGCACTCGCAACACAAAGGAGATCAACATGCTCAAGTACCTGGTTCACATCAACTACATTGGCGAAGGAATCAAAGGACTGCTCGCAGAGGGCGGCTCGAGCCGTAAAGCTGCTGCCGAGGCTGTTGTCAAATCCGTCGGTGGAAGCCTTGAATCGATGTACTTCGCCCTTGGTGAAACCGATTGCTATGCCATTGCCGATATGCCCAATCGCAATGCCGTCGTTGCCCTTTCATTGACCTTAAATGCCAGTGGGCGGGTCAAGGTCACAACCACGCCCTTATTGACGGTCGAAGAAATGGATGAAGCGGTCAAACTCTGCCCGAGTTACCGCGCACCAGGGCAGTAAGCCCTCCGCACCTTGCCAGTCAATACCTACACCACTTGAACGCAATAACCGAGCCTCGAGCCGCAACCAAGACCCTACCTTCATAACTGCAATAATAAGGAGTAATCATGCATACTCGAATCGTCACTTCCCAACTCAAACCCGGAACCGTAGACCAAGCCATCCAAATCTGGCACGACCGTGTGGTGCCAACGTTGAAAGCCGCCAAAGGCTTCAAACGCAGCTACCTGAGCGGCGACCGCAATTCTGGCAAGAGCATGGCAATTTCCATTTGGGACACCGAAGCCGACGCTACCGCTTGGGTGAGCAGCGGCAAGTACGCCGAGGTCATCGCCCACTTTGCCCAGCACTTCGCCGCTCCGCCCACCCAAGAGCAGCTTGAGGTGTTTGTCGAAGTCTAAAATCCATCTGCAGGGTGGGCAAAAGCCCACCCTGCTCGAGACACACCCGAGGAAAGCAATGGCAAAACTTGCATTCATGAACATTGGCATCTTGCTTCAACCTTTTGGCGACCCGCAGGTGCGCGGCTTTGAACAGCGCATCCCCGACGTATTTAGCGTCGCTTAGGGCAGTCAAGGATTCGTGGCGCTGTTGGGCGAACCTCCCGACGTTCCCAATCCCACTGTGTTTCGCGCCCCGGAATTCGCGGGTCGGGTGGCGCACACGCCGTCCGTGTGGCGAGACCTCGAGTCGGTGATGGCGTACTCGTATGGCGGTTTGCACGCCGAGGCGCTCGCCAAACGCAAAGACTGGTTTGAGCATGGGACGTGGCCCGGTTACGTGGTGTGGTGGGTTGGAGATGACCAGCCGGTCACTTGGGACGAAGCGCACCGACGTTACGAACTGCTTTACCACCAAGGCTCGAGTCCCGATGCCTTCAACTTCAAACAGCCGTTCTCGCCCGACGGACATCCCCACACCATCAACCGTGACGAGGTGAAAAAAATTGGGCTTGAGAACCAAGTTCAGGCTCGAGGCGAAGCTTGAAGGCTGGAGTATTGGTTTGTATAGACTTTCGAGAAACCTGATTGAAAGGAAGGCCATGCTCGATCAACTTGATGCTGTTGCCGCCGCGCCCGAACACCACAAAGTCTTGCTCGAGAATGACCAGATTCGGGTGCTCGAGACGCTGTTAAAACCGAGCGAGGAAACAGCTGTTCATACCCATGTTTGGTCTGGGTTTTTGTACATCATTTCTTGGAGCGATTTTGTGCGTTACGACGAGCATCGCAACGTCATGATGGATTCGGTACGCATGAAATCCGGGCCTATTCCAGGCACGGCCATACCAGCCGCACCCATCCCGCCGCATTCGCTCAGAAATGTTGGCAATGAAACCATTCATGTGATCCTGACCGAATTTAAAACCTGATTTCACCTCGAGCATTGACTGTGGGAAACTCGCGGCGCACAAGGGTATACACTTCGTTATGCACAACCGCGATGTCGAGGCGATCACGCACTTCATCCAGCGCGTCGCTCCCGTTCCCAGCGACAAGATCGAAACCTTCTGCCAGCACGCCACGCCGATGCGCCTCGCCAAGCACGAGGTCTTCATCCGTGCGGGTGAAGTCTGTGAGCACCTGTTGTTCATCCACCGTGGCCTGCTGCGCTACGCATTCCTGGCGGAGGGCGAGGAGCACACCAAGGACTTCGCCGTGGACACCTCCAACCGCTTCTGCACGGCCTTCACCAGCCTGGTTACAGGGCGACCCTCGGAAATCGACATTGACGCGCTCGAGGACACCGAGGTGTCGTGTTGGCCCATGAGTTACCTTCAGCCGCTCTGGGACGGTTCGCTGCCCTGGCAGACGTGGGCGCGACGCATGGCGCAGGGGATGTACATCCGCAAGGAGCAGCGCGAGATCACGTTTCTGCGCGATAGCGCCCTCGAGCGTTACCGGCGTTTCCTGCGCGAGTTCCCCGAGGTGGTCGAGCGTGTGCCGCAGCATTATGTGGCCTCGTACCTGGGGATCACGCCCGAGGCGCTCTCGAGGCTCAAACGCAACCTTTAGGATTGAAGACGGGCGCACTCCATTCACGCATCAAGCCTCGCGTTGATCTAGATCAATGCGCTTGAACCGTGCTGACGACTAACCTGCCCTCGAGCGTTCACAAGGACGCAGGCAGTACCGCTGTATGGGCGAACGACGTGTTCGTTACCCGACTCGAGAACGCAAGGAGACCCATCATGACGCAGTTGATCGCACAACGCCCAAACGCAGACACTTTCGCCGAATACGCCGCCAACCCGGATGCGTACCTGAGCATCAAGGGCGTGCCACCCGAGATCGCCGCCCGCCTGCCCGGATTCGCCGATTTTGGCATCGACGGGGATCAACTCGTTCAGGCCGTGCGCGAGGCTGGGCCACAGATGGGTCCGGCGACACCGGGTTGGGCGGTCACGATCATGCGCCACGGCGACGCGGCGATGGCGCTGGGTGAACAGGCCGAGGCTCGCGGTGACGGGTCGATGGCGGAACGAGCGTTTCTGCTCGCGTCGTTCTGGTACTTTCTGGCCCGTTTCCCGCACATCATCAACCCGGACGGGGCCGAGGCGTACCGCCGTCACGTCCAGGCGTACCTGCGGGCCGCACGGCACTTCGCATCAGGTCTCGAGGTGCTGAAGATTCCTTTCGAGGGTTCAACGTTGACGGCCTACTTGCGCCTGCCGCCGGGAACCTCCCAGACGGGCTGGCCGCTGGTCGTGATCTGGGGCGGCATTGATGTCTGGAAAAGCGATCTCGAGGTTCACAGCCAGAGCGAAGCGTTGCTCAAGGCGGGCATCGCCACGCTGTCCGTGGACATGCCCGGTACGGGCGAGTGCCCGATTCCAGTCTCCGCAAACGCGGAGCGCGTGCTGCTGGCGGCGATGGACGCCGTTTGCCAACACGAATCCATCGATGAGGCGCGGCTGGGCTGTTACGGACTGAGCTTCGGTGGGCATTGGGCCGTCAAGGTCGCCCTCCTCAGGCCAGAACTGTTGGGGGTCGTCAACAACGCTGGACCGGTGCATCACACCTTCCAACCTGAATGGGCGCAGACGCTGCCGATGGGCACGCGGATGGCGCTCTCGAGGGTGATGGGCCTCGACCCTCGGGGGGAGCCGCAGGCGCTCCTGGCACGGCTCTCGGAACTTTCACTGGTCAAGCAGGGGTTGTTGCCGACTTCACTGCACGCGCCACTGCTGAGCCTCAACGGTGAGCAGGACGAACTCGTGCCAATCGTCGATCTCGAGGTGATCCACCAGAACGGGGTGAGGCAGGATCGCCTGATCTTTGCGCACGACCGTCACGTGGCGAGCCGCAACTGGTCGCTGCACGAACCGTTCGTGGCGCAGTGGTTCGCACGACGAATGGCGAATCCCGCGTAGCGCTGGCTCAGGATTGGGAACAGCTTGGAAGGCTCCGAACCGGTGTACTGAAAATGTCGGATCGAACGTCACGCCACCTCGAGCTTCACTGATTGATTTTGATTTGCGTCGAACGGATTGCCAGTTGCGAATCATCGAACGCCTCGAGTTGACCCAGCGCGTACTGCATCGCCTGATTGGGGCTCAGACTGGCCGCCTCACGTTGAAAACGCTGCAAGGTTTCAGCACTGAACAATTCCGCGCTCAAGGGTGCTTTGAATTGGTTGGGTTCCAACTCTTCCAAGGGAAAATCTTGACCCGGCATGGCCCGCCAGACCGTGGCGATGGCGTTCAAACGCAAGGCTTTGGCATGATGCTCGCACTGTTGCTCGAGGGCGGCACTGAGGGCGTAAAAGCAACTGAAGCAGGCAGCCTCTTGGACTTGTTGGCAGAGTTCGCCAACCTCGAGCAGCGTTTGGGAAACTCCGGTCATGTTGCCCCGTCGAAACATCACGTTGCCCAACGTCAGCAGTGTGGCGGATAAATTGCCGATGTTCAACGATTCACGGTAAATGACGATGGCTTGCTCGAGCCGATGTTGTGCCGTTTCGAGATCGCCGAGGCTGGCGTGGACGTAGGCGATGTTGGCGTTGGCGTTCGCCATGCTGCGTTTGTTGCCGGTGACACGGCAACGGGCGATCAAGTCCTCGAACGTCTGGCAGGCTGTCTGTATTTCGCCGTTGCTCCAGTGTGCGAACGCCAGTTCGTTGCGACAATCCGCCTCAAGGTTGATGTCGTGGATGGTTTCGACGAGTTCGAGCGCGGCTTTGACGCTTGCGATGCCTCGGTCCAACTCCCCAAGATCGCCGCAGGCCATACCAACACTGAGCAACGCCTGCGCCTGAGGGCGTGCTTCGCCGACCTCGCTGGCAATCTCGAGTGCGGTTTGCGCTTCGTTCAAGCGCTGATCGGCGTTGACCATCCGCAAGCCGAGGATGCTGCGGGCGCTCAACAGGTTCGCCCGCAAAGCGTCACGGGTTTGTAAGGCCGGTGACTCGAGCAGGGTGGTCAACCATTGCATTCCGAGCGGCTTGCGGGCGGCGGCAAACCAGAAGTACCAGGGCAAGGAAACGATGCTGGCGCACAACCGCGGGTTGATCCGCAACGACCACTCGAGCGCGATGCCGATGTTTTCAAATTCAAGCTCGAAATTCTTGATGCTTTCGGAAACGGGTCGCATGCCATCGTGTATGGCGACGGCCAGCGCCCAATCACGGGCCAACAGGCTCAACTCGAGCAATGCCGTGTCTTTTTCTTCCGGCTTGAGGTGCTGCGCCGCGTACTGCCGCACCGTTTCGTGCATCACAAATCGGGTTTCGTTGCGCGTGATCAGCGATTTGTTGACCAACCCTAACAGCAAACTCGGCGTGGCATTGGCGACCCGAGAGGCCGATTCGACGGTGAAGCCACCGCGCAGCAAACTCAGTTTCGCCAGCGTGCGTTGTTGCGCCTCGCTCAAAAGCACCCAACTCGAGTCGAAGACCGCCCGCATGCTGCGGTGACGCTCGGGAATGTCGGGTTGATTCAGGCTGAGAAAATCCAAGCCCTTGCGAATTTCTTGTGCGACTTCTTGCACGCTCAAGACCCGCAACCAATTGCTGGCGAGTTCGATGGCGAGCGGTGAGCCTTGCAGCAGTTGGCACATTTCGATCACGAACGGCTTGGCCTGCGGCTCGAGGTTGAACCGTGGATTGACCCGTTTGGCGGTGCGCAGCAACAGTTGCACCGAGTCGAAAACTTCGATTTGTTCGGATGTGGTTTTGGGAATGTCCAAGCCCGTCACGTCGATCAGGTACTCGCCCTGAAAATTCAGGGCCTCTCGGGACGTGACCAGAATTTTCAGTTTCGGGCAAGATCCCAAAAGCTTGTAAACGATTTCCGATCCCTCGAGCAGGTGCTCAAAATTGTCCAACACCAGCAACAACTCTTTTTCGGCCAGGAAATGTTGCAGTTGGCTTTGCTGCTCCTGGAGACTTGGAGCCGAAAGCCCAAATGCACTCAAGATTGAGGTAACGATGCTGCTCGCCTCACCGACGCTGGCGAGCGGTACGAAGGCCACACCGTCCGAAAAGTGTTTGGCCTGCTCGAGCGCGACCTGAATCGCCAATCGCGTTTTGCCCATGCCGCCCGCACCAAACAAAGTCAGCAGGCGAATCTCGGGCTGGCCAAAATAATCTGCGATTTCGCTCAAGTCCACGTCGCGGCCCACGAACGAACTGGTCTGGCTTGGGAAATTCCGCAAAACGTTCTGGCTCGAGATACGGACTGCATTTGAGGCTTCCGGCTCGAGCCTGAGTGCCGCCGCCAATTGCATGGTCGTCTCGAGCGGCTTCAAACCCAAATCGGTTTCGAGCATCGTCCGAAACGACTCAAAGACTTTCAAACCTTCGATCCGATGCCCAGCCAGCGACGCGACGCGCAAAAAGGCTTGCACGACATCCTCGGCCAGCTCGTCATCTTTCAAGACCCGAGCCAAGACCGTGCTCGCGTCTTCAAAACGGTTTTGCGCCTCGAGTTGGCTTGCCCAATTCAGTGCCGCATCCCGAAACGCGCCGTGCAAAGACTCGCGCTCTTGCAGCATCCAATCCTCAAAGGCGACGGCCTGTGAATGCAACCCGGCGCACAACGGTCCCTGATACGTGGCCACGGCCCCTTGCCAATCGCCAGCAGCCAGGAAACCCTGAAACGCCATCACATCCGAATCGACCGACCACCGCACCTGCTCGTTCTCAAACTCGAGCGCCACGAACTCCAAGCCTCGCACGCGACTCAGGAGATGGCGTAAATTCTTGCGGGCAGAAACCGAATCCGTGTCATCCCAGAACAAAAACGCCAACTGGTCCCGAGGCACCCAATCGTGCTTGCAGGCCAGAAACGCCAGCAGCAAAAAGCGTTTGTCCGAAAGGAACGGAACGCTGTCAGGCTCGAGGTTTAGCTTGGCCGACCCGAGCAGATGAACGGAGGGGATCATTGTGCGGCTCATGCTAACAGCTTTGGGCAAAAGCAGTTCCGCATTTTGGTAACGGATCAGGAAAAGGAGAACGACCACAAAGTCAGGTCTGAACAATTCAAGATTGAATATTGAAATCACCTTCCAACTATCCAAGGCATGTTTGAATGCACCTATGTCACAAGTCATCGCTGGTCTGACCATCACCGCCCCAATCTCGAGTGAACATGCCGAAATCCTGTCTTCTGAGGCGCTCGAGTTCGTCGCCCAATTGCACTCCAAGTTCAATGCCCGTCGGCTCGAGTT
>JANOWZ010000591.1:0-2909 GCA_031418155.1 Deinococcales bacterium | reverse complement strand
GGCAGCGAAAACGGTCAAGCCTTTGTCTGGGCGATCAAGGGTGACAAACTCAAACGCGCCAATGTGACCGTGCTGGCCGAATCGAACGGACGCATCGCCCTCGCCGGAATTCCCGGTGGCGTGCAAGTCGTCTACCCTGTGCCGAGCGGTTTGCAACCCGGTGGAAAAGTCAAAATCTTGGGAGGCAAGCGATGACGTTCTTTAAACGAATGTTCTCGCGGCGATCTCAACATAAACAGGCTCGAGAAGTGAAGGAAATCCCAGGTCACACCTTGAGCACTGGTGAGGCTCCGGTTGCAAATGTCGTCGAGATTCCCGCAATCAAATTTGCCGTCTCGAGGTACGTGCTGACGCTCGGAACGTTTATTGCGGTTGTCTTGTTCGGCGCGATCTCGGTGCTGGGCGTGCCGGTGAATTTGCTGCCGACCGTGAATTTCCCTCTGTTGGTCGTCTCGACTGAATACCCTGGCGCGACACCATCGGACTTGGATCGTCGTGTCAGCAAAGTCATTGAAGATGCCATGAACACCGTGCGTAACGTCAAGGAAGTCTCGAGCACTTCTAGCGGTGGTTTCAGCAGCGTCGTCGTGACCTTCCAGAACGGCACGAGTCTCGAGGCCGCCTCGAGCGATGTTTCTGAACGTGTTGCCAGCGTGCGCGATCAATTGCCTGCCGGTGCGAAGGCACCAATTGTGCAGAAGTTTGATTCCAATTCCGATCCGATCCTCAGCATCGCCGTCTCCAAACCTGGCGCGGATTTGCGCGAACTCTATGATTGGATTTCCAGGGATCTCAAACCTGTTCTCGAGCGGGTTCCCGGTGCGGCGGGCGTGAACATTTCCGGTGCGCCAAAACGCGAGATTCAAGTGCTGCTCGATCCAGAAAAACTCTCGAATTATAACATCACGCCAGCGCAAATCACAGCGGCGATGCAGGCGGCACAACCAGATTTGCCCGCTGGGACGGTCTCGAGCGGTGGTCGTCAAGTCAGTTTCGCAGCCCGAACCGTGATCACAAAAGTCGGCGAACTCGAGCAGATTTTTGTCGATTCCGACCGTGGCGTGCGTGTTGTCGATCTCGGAACCGTGCGCGATACGGCGAGCACGGCGACCTCGTATGACCGGGTGAATGGTCGGCCGGTGGTGCTGGTTTCGATTCGCAAAACCTCGACCAGCAACACGGTCAGCGTGGCGAATGGTGTCAAAGCGGCACTTGAAACGGTCAAAAAACCGGCGGGCCTCGAGACGCAAGTCACGGGTGATTCCTCGCGCAGCATCGCCGATAGTGTGACCGATACGGCGAAGGAAGGCATCATCGTTGCGGTGATCGTGGCGCTGGTCTGTTTGATTTCGCTCGGCAAGTTGAACACGGCGTTCGCGGTGGTGCTGGCAATTCCGATTTCGCTTTCTGCCGCACCACTCGTATTTGCGCTGTTCGGTTTCAGTTTCAACATCCTGACCCTACTCGCGCTGATCGTGGCAATGGGCATTGTCGTCGATGACAGCATCGTGGTTGCCGAAAACGTGGACCGCTATCGCCTGATGGGGTACGGCCCAATCGAGAGTGTGCTCAAAGGCGCGAGTGAAATTTTCAGTGCGGTTTCTGCGGCAACTTTTTCGCTTCTCGCGGTTTTGCTGCCGATCAGTTTCGTTCCCGGTTTGATCGGTCAGTATTTCCGTGAATTCGGTTTGGGTCTCGCCGCCGCGATTTTCTTCTCCTGGCTCGAGGCCCTCTTTTTCTTGACGGTGCGCATGGCGTACACGCCTGATCCAAAACCGACCACGTGGCGCGATGCGGGTCATATCATCACCAACCCCATCGAAAGTGCGCGTTGGGCTTGGCAACTCTTGCGTCGCTGGTATGGCATCGTTGCGGGTCTCGCACTGACCGCGTATGCCTTCTCGAGTTTCGGTTTGATTGGCTTCACCGCCATCCTCGCGTACCCGGTCATTCTGGTGGTTGGCCATTACATGATTCGTATTTTCTTCGCCATCATCGGTGCGATCACCAATACGCTGTTTCATCTCTGGGAGGCGGGCCTCGAGAAACTCCGTCACGCTTATGCCCGCAGCCTTGCCAATGGATTGCGTTTCAGCATTCCAACTTTGATTGCTGCCGCACTGTTCGCCTCGAGCATCGCCATCGTCGGGCCGAGCCTGCCGTTCGAACTCTCGCCAAAACAGGACACGGGTCGGGCGCAGATTCAGGTCATGCTACCGAACGGAACCGACCTGAACACGACCGATCAGGCGGCACGCAAACTCGAGATGGTGTTGCGTTCGCGCAAAGATGTCAAACTTGTACAGACCAGCGTTTCGGATTCTAGCGCCTACATCAGTCTCGAGTTGGTTGGGCGCGATCAACGCCAAGGGCTCGACGCAATCTTGGACGAACTTGACGCGACCGTGAAAACCACCCTCGCCAACCGGCCCGAGGTCCAAGCCTACGTGCAACGCGAGGGCGGCAACGGCGGCGGTTCGGATTTGCGTGTGAATTTCAATGCGACCACGCAAGAGTTGATGCTCGAGCGTTTGCCCAAAATCGTGGCCGCACTGCGGGCAAGTCCGCAATTCTCGAGCGTGCATTCCAGCATTCAAGACACGACGATTGAACGTGTGTTCAAGGCCGATCCCGCGCAACTTGCCGGTTCTGGCCTGCGGGCCGATGACATCGCCAACAGTTTGCGTTCGAGTACCGAGGGCGAATTTGCCGGGAACTTGCGCGACAAAGGCGAAAGCATTCGCGTGCGTGTCCGCCTCGAGCCGAGCGCCGTGCGTGACGAGCAGGCACTTCTCGCGTTGCCGATCAACGCACCAAACTTGAACGCGAACTTGCCGCTGTCCGAATTCGGTCTCTTTGAATTGCGCGAATCGCCCGCCAACATCTCGAGGTTGAACAAACGCTACAGT
>JANOWZ010000590.1:0-1988 GCA_031418155.1 Deinococcales bacterium | reverse complement strand
GATGTTCTCAGAGGTCCCATCGGACTCTCGCCAGGCTACTGCGGGGTTTCCGCTCGAGTCCAAGGCCAGGGAAGGAAAGGAGGCTTTTTGAATGGGGTTGGCATCGAGAACGCCACCGACCGGTGCGAACCCAGGCGTGATTGGGCTTGATACAATTCTGTGAACCGTAAGATCAAACTCAACCAAGGAGTTTGACCATGCCAAAAAAGTCATTACGTGTTTACACCAAAGAATTCAAAATCCAAGCTGTTAGCCTCGCCACCCAATCCGGCATGAGCGTCAACCAGGCTGCTCAGGACCTCGGAATCCCAATGCAAACCCTGAACACCTGGGTTCAGCACTCGAAACGCACAGACCGCCCTGCCTTCACCGGGCGTGGTGTTCAAGCACTGACCGATCAAGAAAAACGCATCAAAGATCTCGAGCGAGAAAACGCAGTCCTGCGACAGGAGCGTGAGATTTTAAAAGCTGCGGCGAAGTTCTTCATGCAGGAAACGCAATGAAATACAGCTTCATCGAAAAGAACCGCAAGAACTTCGCGCTCAAAATCATGACTCGAGTTCTGTCCGTCACCAAGACAGGTTATCTTGCCTGGAAACGCAGAGGGCCAAGCGCACGAAAACAAGAAGACGACGTACTGCGCGAAGAAATCAAAGTCATTCACACGAACAGCAAACGCACCTACGGTGCTCCAAGGATAAAAATCGCCCTCGCGGACAAAGGCAAAACCGTTAGTCAAAGACGGACAAACCGATTGATGCGCGAAGCGGGCTGCGAAACCAAGTACCGACAGCAATTCGTGCACACGACGAACAGCAAGCACTCGAGCAGCATTGCCGAGAATAAACTCAACCGCGAATTTCAAGCGGACAAACCGAATCAGAAATGGGTGACTGACATCACATACCTACACACGAGCGAAGGCTGGTTGTTCTTGGCGGTGGTCATGGACTTGTTCTCGAGGATGATTGTTGGTTGGGCTTTTGCGGTCACGCTCGAGACGAAACTTGTGCTGGACGCGCTAGCGATGGCTCGAGCACACCGCAAACCAGATGTGGAAAAGGGGTTGTTGCACCATTCAGATCGCGGATCGCAGTACGCAAGCGTTGAATACCGAAAGGCGCTAAATGAACTAAAAGCCACGTGCAGCATGAGTAGAAAGGGGAACTGTTGGGACAACGCTGTAATGGAGAGCTTCTTTTCAACGCTAAAACTCGAGTTGGATTTGGACAAGATGATCGGTGATCGAGCGTTCACACGAACGACGGTGTTTTCGTGGATCGAGGGTTGGTACAACCGTGTTCGGAAACATTCGAGCTTGGGCTACGTGAGTCCGATGGAGTTCGAGGCGAAGCTTCTCAATTGATCTCGGGGTTCACAAAACTGTTGCAATCCCAGACAGGTGCTTGAAGTGAATCCACAAGACCTGGTTCGACTTGAGGTTTTACGAATATTCGAATCTGATCTGTATTCCAAACTATTCCTTGAAAAAGAGCTACTCACGGGGCGTCTCAACGCGAGTTACGAAGAGGTCAGAGCCCGAGAACGAATGTTGGCGTTGTCAAGCAAGTCGAAAAACTCCGAGTCTGCAAAAGAGTTGTTGTCTGAACTGTTTCCTGCCGCTTCGTGGACCTTGAACCCAAGCCACTCAATATACCAGGGACTCAATTTCAACCTTGATCTAAAGGTGGGTGGAATCAGCAATTTTGATCGGTATTTTCAACTGGCTATACCGCCAAACGATGTTTCAGAAGCATCTGTGGTTGAAGCGATACGTGCAAGTGCTTCCCAGCTAGAATTTGCAAAGATTCTGAATCAGCACCATCAGATGGGAACCCTCTCCGCCTTGCTTTTCAGGCTTCAATTGAACGTTGACAATTTTAAACATGATCATCACTCCAGTATTCTGGGGACGTTGTTTGGTTTTGAGAAAGTCCTCAAGGGTCGCAACAACCCTCCAGAGCTTGATGAAATCAGCACCGTGGCCT
>JANOWZ010000589.1:0-14307 GCA_031418155.1 Deinococcales bacterium | reverse complement strand
GTTCAGTCTGGAAGGGGGGTCTGAACAAGGTCTCAACAGGGTCTGAACAACCGTGGTTAGAGAACACCGCTCGAGCCGTTACCCAAGACCCCAGCTTTGCGTGCCCCTGCTTTTTCTTGGATTCAGCCCAGGCTTGTAGACTTGGGTCACATGAAACTCGAGGTCTTCGGCAAGGTGCGGCTGGAAGGAACGGGCTTCTCCCGCCCAAAGCCTTTGCTGTTGCTGACCTACCTGGCGCTCCAGGGGGCCAAGGAACGCCGTCACTTGGCGGTGATGTTCTGGACGGAGGGCGAGGTGCAAAAACGCCTCGGGCAGCTTTCGGTGGTTTTGAATCAACTCAAAAAAGAGGGCGCGGCGGGGATCATCCCGGACAGGCCGGGGCTCGATCCGGTGTTTGTGCAATTGGATTGCGATGTGCTGGATTTTGTGGCGGCGCTTGAACGCCAAGACCTCGAGCGGGCGTTGGATTTGTACAGGGGTTCGTTCTTGCACGATTTGGGCAAACCGTTGCTGGACCTTGAGGTCAGTGAGGAATTGTTGGATTGGATTTTGGAACGCCGTGAATGGTTGGCGCAAAAGGCTCAGCATGCGCTCCTGGAACTGGCCGAAACCCGGCTGGCGCAGGTCCAGCAACACGAGGCCCGCGATCTGGCGGAACGGGCGTACAACCTGCCGGATGCGCCGCAGATGGAACCGGCGGTTCTTTCCAGGTTGCAACACGTGCTGGCCCAAACCGAAAGCCGTTTGGCCCGCAACCTCGAGTCGGATTTGCGCACCGGTTTCGAGGACCTGTCCGCGCAGGCGCAACGGGTGTACCTGGCGCTGGTGCTGCAAGCGCAACCGAACCTGACCATCACCCGCAACGCGCTGAAACTGGGCATCAACGAGATTTCTTTGGCGCGAGAGGAATTGATTTTGGGCGGATTGATCACGTCCAACACGGTCGTGCTGGCCGCAGAGATGGCTTTGCGTTGGCTCGAGCAGCATCCGAGCGAACGGATTCCGTTGTTGCTGGCGCTCGCACGCGCCACGCCGCCCGAACAGGCGTTCACGCTCTACCGGCAGGTTCATCGGAGCACGCATGGGTTTGGTGGTGCGGGCGATTTGCCTCGGGCAAAAACCGCGTACATCGCTCAGGCGCAAGACCTGATGGACCGGTTGCAGTTTGCCCAGACGCTCGAGGTGCTCGGCGAATTGCGGGCCGCCGAACAGGTCGCCGAGGCCGATCCGGAACCGCAGGCACGGTTTTTGGAGGCATATGCGCTCGAACGTTTGGGCCGCTTCAAGGAGGCGTTGGCCTTGACCGGCGATGTCGTAGAAGAATTGCATTCGCCCAACATGGTGGCCTTGCGTTCGGTGCTGCTTTGGCGCACCGGTAAAAGCGACGAGGCACAAGCGCAGGCCGAACGCGCCATGCACAGCGGCCTGGATTGGTTGTGGGCGAAAGCCACCGCCAACAACACGCTGGGGTACTTGGCGCTGGCGCAGGAACGCTTCTTGGATGCCGCCTCGAGCTTCAACAAGGCCGCCAGTTTGTACTTGATGGCCGGAGAAAAAAACCGTTGGGTCGGCAGCCTGAACAACCACGCGATGGCCTTGGATGAACTCGCGCAAGCCTCGCAGCTTCAAGGGCAAACACCAGAAAAACTCGAGGCGATGCAGACCGAAGCGGAACAGGCGTACCAGCAAACCTTGCAGGCGCTCGAGCAAACCGGTGAGAACCCGACCTTGAAGGCACGGATTTTGTTGAACATTGGATTGCTGTGGGAAAAACGCAGGCAGTGGGATAGGGCCGAAGCGTTTTACCTTGAGGCCCGTGAACAGGCCGAGCGGGTCGGCAGCCTCGATGTCTCGGCCCGCCTGTGTTTGAACCTGGGGATGGTCTATTTGGGTCAGCACAAAACGCTTGAGGCTCGAGCGAGTTTCTCGCAGGCCATCGGATACGCGGTGCAGGCCGGTGAATACACGATTCAAGGTTGCGCGGTTGGCAACCTTGCGTTTTTGGACAATGACCCGGATGGGATTGAGGTGGCCATTGACCTGCTGCGGCACAGCAATGACCTTGGTGATTTGGGCATTTATCTTCAAGACCTGCAAACCGTCTTGGTAAGCAACACAGAGCAAGCATTGTTGGAGAACAACCCGAGCAAGGCGCAGCGCTTGTTGGGCAAACTGAACGAACTGTACCGGTTGCTCGGCATGACGCGACAGGCCCAACTGGTCAGCGGTGTGCAACAGGCGCTGCTGGGCACTCACGATGTCCGAGCCATTCAAGACTTATTATTGGAGCTCAGCGAACAGCCAACGCCGCAACACGTCTACAGTGGCTTCGGCAATGATTGAGAATTCCAAAAGCAAAATTCGTCAATTTATGCCTCGCCACTGTTTGTTTCCACTCGTATTACTCGGGGATTTCTTGAGAAAAAAGGCATTCTCAAGAAATCCCGAAATGGCTGTAAACATTTCACCACGGGCTGTTAAGACTCTGTTTAGACCCCTGCTTCAATCTGAAAGCACAGGAGGCGGTATGCAACATCAGCGCACTGAAACCCCGGCAGGCGGCCCGTTTGGTCTTCGTCTTCGACACCTGCAACTGGCACTTGGATTGGCGTGCCTGTTCATGTTGGCCGCCTGCAACACCGCAACCCTCGAGCCACAATCGCTCGAGTCACAAACGCCGGAGCCCAATTCAGGAGCGCACTTGTCTCCCACAGCCGTCGTGACCAACGTTGCTTGGAACGAACGGGTTGAATTGGCGGTCTCGGGCAATTTTCCTGTGACCGTGAAGTACGGTACGACCGTTTTGCCAGTGGTGCAGCGCAGCAACGACAGGGTCGTGTTTGACCTGCCCGCCGCGCCAGCACTTTCGACCTTGAGCATCGCGCCGAGCGTGGACATCAGCACCTTCAACACCGCGCCAAGCGGCACAGAATTGAATTCGTATGCCAATCGCGGCACGGTCGATGTTCTCGTGACCCGCAGCAGTAACGGTGTACTCGTCTCCAGTCAAAGCTACCAACCGTTCGGTTCGGTTGAATCCGGTGAACTGACCGTGATTGGACCACCCACGAACGGCCAGTGCCCCAGTTTGCTTACCGGATTCAGCAACGTCGAAGGTCCATTCAGTTACGAAGTCAACGGCCAAGCCGTTTGCCTGCGCACCGTGGGCTTTACTGCTCGAGGGACGGCGGCGGCACGGAGCACCTATGCGTCGGCGCGTCCAACGCAAAGCGTGGATCGCAACGTCGTCAGCAGTTTGGACCCGACAGGAAAAGGCGCGGTCGATCCAAACTGCGGTCAAATCGAAAAATGGTTGAACCCGATCACCAGCGGCAATTTCGGCAACCTCAACATGGGCAACTACCAAACCGTGACCAACGCCAGCAATCGCGGTGGCACCGATGGGTCCACGATTCGGGTTTACATCGCGGGCAGCGGTATCGGCGTGAACGACCACATCAGTTGCAATCCAGAAGCCAACTTTGAAGACCATGACACGCACATCCGAGACTTGATCCAAACGCTCGCACCGAACGTCAGCATCCTCGAGAAAAAAGTCTGCGATGACAACGGCAACTGCCCCGCCTCGAGCGTCGCCAAAGGATTGCTCGAGATTGGACAGGCCGCCTCGAGCGCACCCAACACGCGCAACGACATCATCAACCTCAGCCTGGGCGCTCCGATCCCTGGGACGGCGGTCTACCAGGCAATCAAACTGATGGAGTCCGATGTGCTGGTCGTCGCCTTGGGCGGCAACCATCCGTTCGCTGCGGATCACTTCCCGGCCAGCCATGCCAACGGTTTGGGCAAGGTTCCCGTACCGCTCTTGAATGTGATCGCCGTGGCGGGCGCAGGGCTGGAAAACTCGAGCGCGACATGGCAGATCGCGGGGTACAACACCCGCAAGAACGCCAACCTGTTCGCACCCGGCGCGGGATTGTGCCCGCCGAGCGCCCTGGGCTTTCGTTGCAATGCAACCAGCCTCTTGCCTTACGGCACGGTCGGCATTGCTGGATCGTCTTTCGCGGCCCCTGGGGTCACGGGCATCGCCGCGTTGTACTTGCAGCGATCAGGCCGGACGCTCAACCCGAGCAGCCTGAAAACCTGTCTCGAGACGAAATCGAACTCGAGCACGGTCCTGAACGGTGGCAACGCCTACAACGGCATGGTCTGGTACGACCCGACGGGCTGCTGAGCACAACACCCATCGCCCCAGCTGTTTGAGCGTCAATCACACACGGGCCATCAAGCGTGATGCTCGAGCGGGTTGACGTAGCGGTTGACCGTTGCCAGACAGTGAACCATCACACTTGATTCCAGAAACCAACTGTTCACGATGCAGAGCAATCTTCAACGCCAGGAAGTCATTGTCCAAAACGCCTGTCATGCCCGTGGCCCTCGAGACGGTGCTCGGCATTCGGAGTATTTCACAGGTGGTGTTAATCAACCCTCGCTCGAGCCAGATCGGGCCAGAGGTTGAAGGAGGTCTTTATGAAGCAGGGATTCATCAATGGTGGAATCACACTCAAAGCCATCGCGTTGACCAGCGTTCTCGTGCTCGCAGGGTGTGGTCAGATCAGCACGCCCGCAGCGGATGCCATCGACTCGCTGACCGTCCTAGCCGACTCCGAGGGTGACATTGAAACCACACTCGAGGTTGAAACCGTGCTCTCGAGCAGTTACACCGCCACCGATGACCTGTGGAAGTTTCGTAGCCCCAGCAAAGCTGTGAAAGGGGTGGCCTTCGCTGCGCCGAACGCACTCAAAGGCAGCGGCAAAATCCGCTTGAAAGGACGGACCTTCAAATCGTCTGGCGTTCCAGTTTTCGTGGGCGTGGCGCAAAGCGAAACCGCCGTTCCAGCCACCGCCGCTGCGGTCACGCACAGCGCACCGGTGGTGCTGATCGCCGAAGATCAAAACCTGCCCGCCGCCAAAGCAATAGAAGTGGCGATGCAAGAACAGGTCGTTTACTGGCAGCCTCGCGCCCTGAGGGACATGGAGATTCTTCTGTTCAAACGGGCGAGTGGCAAGGCAGGAATTGGCATTGCATTCAACGGATCGCCAAGCACCTCGGGCTTTAAACCGGCCAACTTGAGCGGGTTGGCCGGGGAGCGCAGCACAAGCATCAAAGGCACGCTCAAAACCAAACAAACCAACGTCGGTCCGGTCGCCACGCTCGAGGGGTACACCGCCACGGATGACCTCTGGAAATTCAAAAGTGCTGTGATGCTCGGCTGGTTGGTTGGCGAAGAGGACATTCAAAACGAGAACTTGAAGTGATCGGAAAGGAGCACCATGAATCGATTGTTCTTTGTTCCCCTTCTGTTCCTCTCGGGCCTGAGCGTATTGGCGCAATCCGGCACCACCGGATCATTTCGCAAGGACCTGGAACTCGCCGAGGGTCTGGTCAGCATGACCGACGCTCGAGCCATCAATCTTGATGGCCTGAAAGCCAGTTACGCCTACAGCTTCGCTATAAAAGACATGACCAAAACGCATCCCGGCTCATCGAGTTACAACCTGGTTCTGGGGGCGCAGGACGGCAAGCTGATGAGCATGTTCACACTCTCGTACAACGGGCCGACACGAGAACCGATTTTTGCCACGACCGGGCAGGTGCTCGGACACTTGGCGCGACATTGCCTCGGTGTGCCAGAGGACGTGCCCAAAAGTCTCAGCGGTGATTGCGGAAAATAGATTGACACATCCGCCAACGCTCGAGGCGCAGCGCAATCCTCGAACAAGACGGTTGGTTCGGTGATCGTGACCTGGAAGAATCTGCAATTCACCGAGACCAAATTCAAGTTCGTGCTGTACATCGCCAACACCGCCAAACCCGGCACGACCGGCAAGAAAACCACCTGCTCGGCAAAGGTTTAAAACCCGTCTCGAGCAAAGGAGCCGTTATGCGAACACGAACTTTATCGTCCATCATTATTTTCTCGAGCCTCGCGTTGGCACAAACCGCTTGGCCTGCCAGCGTCAGCAAATTGATTCCACACACCGCCCGAGAGCAAATCGTCACGGTGAGCGGAAAGCTCGAGAACGGCGTGGCAATACAGGACCTCGAGTGGGCCTCAACCTCGAGCATGGCGTGCTTTCCCGCCACCGAAAACGCGAAATTTCAGGCCAAACACGTGATGTACGCCACGCAGATTCCCAGGCGTTCAACCATGATCATCAAGGTCATTCCCAAAGACCCGAACGTGGACCTGAGCCTGTGGGCATACTCGATTGGCACCGGGGACTTTTTTGTGCCGCCCAAAGTCCCTCGGGCCGTCAGTTGCGAGTACGACGCAAAATGGGATCGACCCTGGAAGGGCAAGACGCAGGACCACACCCGCAGCGTCGAACTGCGGGCCGTGGGTAACCCATACAACATCTTGATCGGTGTCAGCGGTCCAGCCGCAACCACCAGCGCCGACTTCGATCTTGAGGTGCTGTTGCAGTAGTGTCGAAACCAATGTTGCGAACTCGAGTCAGACCATCCACTGCAATCTCTACGTCCTCCGGCGTGCTCACCAAGTCGAAACCAATGTTGCGAACTCGAGTCAGACCATCGGCTCGAGTTTGTTTTCGGTCATGCTCGAGGCAGAACGTGTTCCTTCTCAAACGCCTTCACAACCTCACAGGCCGCCCGATCTGCTGCCTCGAGCGCACCTTCGACATAACCGTAGTAGTGAATCGCAGTTTCGGTTCCGGCCCAATGCAGGCGGCCTATCGGTTCGCGCATCTCATTGAACCCACCGGTCATCACGCCTGGGGGTGCGTAACATTGGTAGCCGCCGCCGACGAACGGCTCGGTTAACCAATCGTGATCAAAATAGTCTCGAGGATAAAGGGCTTCATCACCGAAAATCATGGCGAGGTTCTCGAGGACGGCGCGACGGCGGGTTTCGACGGGCCGATCACTCCAGAAGATCGCGTCATCACCGCCGATGAACGCCACCAGCGCCGAGTGCTTGCCGTCCACGCTCGAGGCATCCATCGTGTGATCAAAGACCAGCAAATCTGGGTCGATGGATTTCGTTGGGTGTTCGCGCCAAAACGGACGGTCGTAAATCGCAAAGCACTTGATGATGCTGCCCATCTCGAGCCGTTGCATCAATTTCAGACGGCGGCGCGGTAAGACAGGATCGAAGTCAATGCGCACGACCTGGTTCGGTGGCAGGGCCATGATCGCCCGTTTTGCGTTGACGGTCGCACCCTCGGCGATCACACGAATGCCGGTTTCGGAATGTTCAATGTCGTAGACCTGACAATCGAGCATGACTCGAGTTCCCAACACCTCGGCGAGTTTGGTGCAGACAGTTTGCAAGCCGCTCTCGAGCCGTAAGGTGTGGTTGCCACCCTCGAGATCGATCAGGTCTTCAAAACCTCCGGCACTGCGCACGCTGTAGAGCAAATGCAGCATCGAAAAATCTTTGGGTTCAATCGAGTATTCCGTGCGAATCAACTGATCGAACAAATGTTGCAGGTATTCACTCTCGAGGTTCTGACGCTTCCATTCCTCGACGCTGACCACATCCAACTCGGCGGCGTTCGGGGTTAAATCGGGATTTTCGACATCGACTTCTGACACAAGCTTGGAAATCTTGGCCGTGAACCACGCCCATTCTGCCTGAACGAGTTGGTCCATCTCCTCGAGCGGTTGGATCGACAGGTCCATGCGTCCCGAGTTGTCCTGCGGGAAGCACTCGAGCCCTAACTCTTCGACCAGTTCGGTGATGCGGTGCATTTCTGGACCGATCCATTGCCCACCCAAATCGAAGGCCGTTCCGTCCGGCAGGTACTTGGTGTACAACCGCCCGCCGACCCGGTGGCTCGCCTCGAGCACGATCACGCTCAGGCCAGCCTCGGTGAGTTTGCGGGCGGCGACCAGGCCGCTGATGCCCGCGCCAACGATGACGACATCGCTGGTTAGTTCTGGCATGATTTGGTCCCGCTCAAGCGATAGAAATGAAACATGCCGTCATCGTACCGGGTTTCTGGTCTATCGTCTGGACTCGACGCTCACAGTCTCAGGCTCAGAGGCCGAAGCGGGCATAAATCGCATCGATTTCGCGCAAGTACCATTTGAGATCGAACGCCTCGTCCAATTCTGGGTTTGAGAGTGGATTCGTGTCGTCCTTCGCCAACAATTCTCGAAAATCCACGCCCGACTCCCAAGCCTCGAGCGCATTGCGTTGCACGATCTCGTAGGCGGCCTCTCGAGCCAAGCCTTTCTCGATCAATTGATGCAGAACCCGTTGTGAGAAAACCAGCCCGCCCTGACCCTCCAGGTTCGCCCACATGCGTTCTGGGAAGACCACCAGGTTCTCGAGCACACCCTTTAAGCGGCGCGTAGCGTAACTGGCAAGCGTCGTCGTGTCCGGCAGGATGATCCGTTCATTGCTCGAGTGACTGATATCACGTTCGTGCCAGAGCGCGACGTTCTCGAGTGCGGCCTGAAGGTTGGAGCGCATCAGTCGCGCCAGCCCGCAGATGTTCTCGGTGCTGATCGGGTTTTTCTTGTGCGGCATCGAACTCGAGCCTTTTTGACCCTTAGCGAACGGTTCCATCGCCTCGCGGACCTCAGAGCGTTGCAAATGCCGAATCTCGGTGGCGATCTTCTCGAGGGTTGTGCCTAGAATCGCCAGTGCGCTCATCACCTCGGCATGACGGTCTCGAGCGACAGTCTGGTTCGTCACCGCGTCCGGTACAAGCTTCAGTTTCGCCGCCACCATCCCCTCGAGCCTCGGATCGACATGTGCATACGTGCCGACGCTGCCTGAAAGCATCACCACGCCAATCGTTTCTCGAGCCCGGTTTAAGCGTTCCAGATCGCGCCCGAGTGTCGAGAACCAATTCAGGAATTTCAGGCCAAACGTCATCGGTTCGGCGTGAATCCCATGCGTGCGCCCGATGCAGGGGGTGTGCTTGAACTTGACGGCCTGGGCTTTCGTCACATCGCGCAGTTCGCGCACGTCACGCATCACAATGTCCAAAGCCAGACGCAAGATCATGTTTTGCGCCGTATCTACCACATCGGTACTCGTCAGCCCCAGGTGAATGAAACGGGCCGGTTCGCCGTACCGTTCAGTTAACGCCGTCGTGAAGGCCACGATGTCGTGCTTGGTTTGCATCTCGAGGTGTGCCACACGGTCCGCGAAGACCTCATCGAGCGGTTTCTCAAGCGACAGTTCACGCAGGGCTTTGGCCGCATCGCTGGGCACGTGACCCAATTCCACCCAGGCTTCAACGGCGGCCAGTTCAACCTCGAGCCAGGTGCGGTACTTTTGTGCCTCGCTCCAGAGGAGGCCCATCTCGGGGGTTTGGTAACGTTCAATCACGGTTTACGATACCGCCTGCGGGTGGTCATCTGTGCAGCCTGTGGATCATCTGCGAATCACAACTGGCCTATCAGCACCCAAGCATCCCGATTTCACAAGAACCGCCCAATGCACTAAACTCAAGGTCGATTGCGAATTTCGCCTTACGATTCACCCAGGAGGAACCGATGACCCTTTCCGCATCCAGAACCGAACAACTCCTCGCCCTTGAGCACAAGTACGACTCGGGCGTATACAACAAACACGGCATTGTGCTGGTACGGGGCAAAGGCGCTCGAGTCTGGGACGAGGACGGCATCGAATACGTCGATTGCGTCGGTGGTTACGGCGTGGCAAACATCGGTCACAGCAACCCGAGCGTGGTTCAAGCGATTCAAGATCAGGCAGGAACCCTAATGATGCTGCCGCAAACCTTGCCGAACGACAAGCGGGCATTGTTTCTCGAGGAATTGAATTCGGTCACACCAGCGCATTTGAACCGGTTTTTCCTTTGCAATTCTGGAACCGAGGCGGTCGAGGCCGCAATCAAGTTCGCCCGGACCGCAACGGGTCGCGAGAAATTCGTGGCGATGAAACGCGGCTTCTCGGGCCGGAGCCTTGGCGCGTTGGCCTTGACCTTCGAGCCCAAATACCGAGAACCGTTCGGGAATTTGGTGCATGAAACCTCGTTCGTGACCTACAACGACATCGCCTCGCTCGAGGCCGCGATTGATGGCGAGACCGCCGCCGTGATGCTTGAGGCCGTTCAGGGTGAGGGTGGCGTGCGACCAATCGATCCGGCCTTCCTGCGTCGCGCCAGGGAGTTGTGCACGCAGCATGGCGCAATGCTGATCGTCGATGAAATCCAGGCCGGTTTTTGCCGCACCGGAACATGGTGGGGTTTCGAGCACGCCTGCGAACCAAGCTGCATTGCTTTTCCGAAAAGCTCGAGCCAGGGTTGTGATCTCGCGTCTGGCTGTGCGGTCAAGCCCGACATGATCACGCTCGCCAAGGCGATGGCCGGTGGCGTGCCGATAGGGGCGCTCGCCATGACCAGCGAAGTGGCCGACAAAATGCCCAAAGGTGGTCACGGCACGACCTTTGGCGGCAATCCGCTGGCGATGGCTGCCGGAATCGCCGCGATTCGTTTCATGAAGTCCGAAAAGCTCGATCAACGCGCCCGAGACATGGGGGAGTACTTGATGGCAGGATTGCGTGGCATTGCTTCGCGCAAAGTCAAGGAGGTTCGCGGCAAAGGTTTGTTGGTGGGACTCGAACTCAAGGAAAAAAGCGCCCCGTACATTCATGCCCTAGAGCATGACCATCAGATTTTGACGCTTCAGGCAAGCCCAACTGTCATCCGTTACTTACCGCCACTGGTAATCGAAAAATCCGATCTGGATCGGGTGATCGAGAAGACTGCCCTGGTGCTCGAGACCTTGAATCCGAAGGGCGATTGAGGCTCGAGAGGGTGATTTTCTTGTGTTTGTCAGCTTGGTGAACGGTATCCACGAGCCTTTGTTCTCATGATTGTGGCGTGCTAGCGTGAAACTGGTTCACGTTGGCTATAAATTGTTGTGTCTCAGAACGGTTGACCTCCATAAACCATAGGCAAGACCGCCACTGAACCCACGAACCGCCTTGACATCCCTCACAAGTATCTCATTCACAGATAGGACATAATCTGCCATTCCCGAACCGGGATGCCGCTCGCCACAGAAACATCCCACCACTCGAGAGATTTCGATTTTCCCCACTGCCGTACCCTTCGAGATCGCTTCAAGGAGGCTCTACCCTTGCTGAAGTCACCGCCACAAGACGCACCGCTGCCCAGCCTGCACCCTTCAGAGGACGCTTTCTCTAAAGCGTTGCGCTACAACCGTGCGGACGAGGCGCGAGCCAACGGCTTGTACCCGTATTTCAAAGCCATCGCCAAACACAATGGTGGCACGGTGACGGTCGAGGGCGAAGAGTATGTTTTAACCGGCTCGAACGATTACCTCGGCCTGACCCAAGACCCACGCCCGAAGGCCGCCGCACACAAGGCACTCGAGGATTTCGGCACAAGCTGCACTGGTTCGAGGTTTCTGACCGGGACCTTGACCATTCACGAAGCGCTCGAGCATGAACTGGCCGAATTCTTGGGCAAACCTCGAGCCTTGGTCTTTGCGGCGGGTTTCCTGGCCTGCGCCACGTCGGTCGCGGCGCTGGTCGGACGGCACGATCTGGTGTATTTCGACCGTGAAAATCACGCCAGCCTGATCGAAGGCATGCGCATGAGCAACGCCCCGTTCGGCAACCTGCGACGTTTTGCACACAATGATGCCAGTGACCTCGAGCGGCTACTGCAAGCCGATCTCGGCAAACCCGGAGCCCGCCTGGTCTACACCGAAGGTATTTTCTCGATGAGCGGACACATCGGCACGGTCGATGAAATCGCAAAAGTGGCCAAAAAGTACGGTGCTCGTTTAATCTGCGATGATGCGCACGCCACAGGTGTCCTCGGACCTCACGGCGAGGGGGCGCACGTTCACTTCAAGATCAGCGACGACGTGGACTTGGTGGTTGGCACGTTTTCCAAGTCGTTTGCAAGCGTTGGCGGTTTTATCGCCGGTCCAGACGAGGTGATCGATTTTATTCAACACACCGCCCGGGCTTTCATCTTCAACGCAGCCTTGCCCGGATCACACGCGGCGGCGGCGCTCGAGAGTCTACGGATCATGCGCAGCGAATCGATTCACCGAGAACGTATGTGGAAAAACGTCAACTTCATGCGCTCAAACCTGCTCACACTCGGGTTCGATTTGCTCGGCAGCGATTCACCCATCATCCCAGTGTTGGTTGGCGAGTTGGATTTGGCGATCCGTTTCTGGCGCGGCCTTTGGGATGAAAAAATATTCACCACGCCCAGCGTTCCGCCCGCCGTGCCCGAAGGGGCGAGCATCATCCGCACCAGTTACAATGGGGCGCACAAACCCGAACAACTCGAGAAAGCCCTACATGCCTTTGAGAAAGTTGGACGAGAACTTGGTGTGATTCGGTAGCTGCAAGCATAAATGATCGGACCGTTCGACGTGACGTGAACCCTTTGACGTGAGACCAATAACCCCTCCTAAAGGAACGAGGAATACCCTCACCAAAGGAGAACTCATGCGCGGCAAAACATACGCTCCAGAATTCAAACTCAAACTCGTCCAACAAGTCCTATCCGGCGAGAAACGCCCAGCCCAACTCTGCCGGGAACACAACATTGTCACGCCTTGCGTGCATCGCACGACGAAGCGATCCTGCTCAAATGGCGGCACGCCTTTGCCGAAAAGGGTGAAGCCGCCTTCAAACCCGTCTCGAATGAACTCGAAGTCCTGTCTCGAGAACGCCAATTGGAAAAACGAGTTGCCGAACTTGAGCGAATGATCGGGCAACTTGCGTTTGAGAACAGCATTTTAAAAACGGTTCTTGCTCACAAGATGGCACCTTCTTGATCCAGAACCTGCACCTGACGGGCATGGATCGCTGGCGGGCCGTTCGCGCTGTCGGAGACATACCAGAAGACCGGCGGGTCGAAATGATCTGTGACACCAAGCTCATCCATCAAGGTGCATCACGTCTCACGTGTGTTACACGATGACCCGCGAGTTATGCCGTTTGCTGCGCGTAAGTCGCGCCACCACCTACCGTCGTCAGGTGCTCAAACAGATTCCTGTGCCGTTGATTGCCCTTTCTCTTGTGGCCGCTGAACTTGGGTCAGTCACAATCAAAAGCCAGTCCACCCAAAACCAAGCAGTGAACGAAGAAAACATCTTTCTGCGCGATGAAATCGAGCAACTGGTGCTCAAAAACCCATGGCATGGGTACAGGCGAATCACCAAATTGCTGGCCTGCAAAGGCATTCACGTGAATCGCAAGCGCGTCTTGCGGATCATGCAGCTTGAGAAATTGATTTGCAAACGCAAAAAACGGTTCGTGCCAAAAACCACGGACTCGAATCACGCTTTTCGCTGCTACCCGAACCTGCTCGAGAAACACAAACCGCAAGGACTCGATGAGGTTTGGCACGCGGATCTGACGTACATTCGGGTCAAAGAATCGTTCGTGTACGTCGTGCAACGCACGCAAGGCGTGACGCGTGCGTGCTGGACGGATTCTCGAGGAAGATTGTCGGTTACGCGATTTCAGTGTTCATGGATTCAATGCTGGTGCTCGAGGTGTTACAAATGGTGTCGTGCAATGCACGCGGTGCGTGACGAAATCCAGAAAGCCAGCACTTGGTCTGATTCACCACTCGGACAGAGGGAGCCAGCACGCGAGCGAACGGTATATTCGGATGTTTGAGAAGCATGGCATGCAGATCAGCATGTCTCGGGTTGGCACGGCCACGGACAATGCGAAGATTGAATCGTTCTTTGGTGGTTTCAAACGCGAGTGCGTGAGTTTGCTGGAGTTCGATTCGCTCGCGAACGTGCTGGCGAACATTGCGGCGTTTTTGGAAGGGGTTTACAACGAGAAACGGTTACATTCGAGTCTCGGGTATTTGCCGCCCGTAGAATTTGAGGCGTTGGTCAGGTCAGAATCAGAATCGGCAACGGTAAAGCTTTAGGTTGGGGAAGTGGTCTCAACTGCAAAGGGTGCACAGCAAAGTGGTACTCGAGTTTGTGTTTCGTATGACTGCCAGTTCGCTACTCCATGATGCAGAACGCTAGTGGGTCACTTGCTATGGGTGTAGCCTTTTGACATGCCACGCCCTCACAACCATCCGCTCCGAACGCTGACCACCAATCAACAACGCCACCTTGAACACCTCGCCCGCAGCCACACCCACCCAGCCATCGTTGTCGCTCGAGCCAAAAGCCTTCTATCTTGCTCACAAGATGGCACCTTGTAAGTTAAGAGCGGGACTCAGCACAACAGATCCAAACGCACCTTGATCCTCGAGATCGTCCGTTAGCAAGATCGTTGTGCTGCCCCGATCTTCAAACAAGTCCGAACGGCTGTCTTG
>JANOWZ010000588.1:0-20692 GCA_031418155.1 Deinococcales bacterium | reverse complement strand
GAGAATCCCAGAATTTTTGCGAACCCGAACCGATCTTTATGTCGGCAAACGCTTCATCAACGCCATTCTCTACATGACCCGCAGCGGAATCCAGTGGCGACTGTCTTGGTCCCCATACCACCTGACGGGCTTGGGCCGCTGGAACAGCATTCAAAAACGTTTCAACTGTTGGGCAGAACGAGGCATCTGGCAGGCGATTCTCGAACACTTCGCCAGCGATGCCGACATGGAATCCGTGATGATCGATGCAACCCACATCCGAGCGCACTCGAGTGCCGCCGCAAAATGGGGGATCAAGAAGAACAAGGACTTGGCAGAAGTAAAGGTGGTTTTACCAGCAAAATCCATGCCGTCGTAGACGCACTTGGGAATCCATTGAAGTTCATTCTGACCGGTGGGCATCGCAACGATGTAACGCAAGCGGTGGAGTTACTCGAGGGGAGTAAGGACAGCGTATCTGTCGCTCAAATGGCGAGGCAGTAGCGAAGCGCGAGTAGCCCGCCAGCGATCCATGCCCGTCAGGTGCAGGTTCTGGATCAAGAAGGTGCCATTTTGTGAGCAAGAATGGTCGATGCTGGTTTCATGTGATGCAGGCCATGAGCAAATTGGCTGCCAAAGAACGGGATGCAGCAGGTGTGAGTGAACGGCAACGACTGACCTGGCGGATTCAATTCTTATTGTCTCAGCCTGATCACAGATGCCAGCGCAACTGTTGGACTTCACAAACTCGAGTTGAATGCGGTCAGCGGCAACCTCTCCCATCCGATCAGCCTCGAGTTGACCGTGACCGATGCGAGCACACCAGATTTCTCGTTGGTGATCACACCCTCGAGCGTTTCCGTCAAGCAAGGTCTGACCGTACCGGTGAATGTGACCCTGAACCGCTTGAATGGCTTCGCTGGCGCTGTGACCGTGACGCTCGGCAATCCACCGGCAGGACTGACGGCGGCCAGTTTGGTGATTCCGGCAGGCTCGAGCACTGGCAAGGTGAATGTTTCGGCGGGCGCGAATGCCGCGCCCGGTTCGGGAAGCACAACCGTCAAAGGAGTCTCAGGAGCATTGAGTCACAACGCGAACCTGTCATGGACGATCCTGAGCGCCGTCAATCCAGATTTCGCCCTTGGCGTGATCGGCGGATTGAGCGTGATTCAAGGGAATGCCGATGGTGTCAAAGTCAACCTTGACCGTCAGAATGGATTCGCCGGACCGGTCATCGTGACCCTGACCAACCCGCCAGCCGGGATTACCGCCGCACCTTTGACCATTCCCGGAGGCTCGGGCAGCGAATTTTTCGAGATCGGTGTGGGAGCACAAGTGCCAGTTGGAACCGTCAACTTGACGTTGAGCGGAACAGGTGGCGGATTGACCAGAACGTTGAAGCAAGTCTTAACCGTCGTGGCCGGACCAGACAAGACCGCACCGACCCTCGTCTCGAGCAGTCCAGCGAACAACGCAACGGCTGTGTCCGTTGGGACGGGTGTGATCTTGACCTTTTCTGAAGCGATGAATCCGAACCTGACCTTTGCTTCGTTCTCACCACAAGCTGGAGGAACCAACAGCCACTGGCTCAACGGCAACACGACACTCAACCTCAACCTGGTGGCAACCGTACCCGGTCAACCCTCGAATGTTTACAAAAGCAACACTGCGTACACCCTCAGCGTTGAAGGTGAAGATGAGGCAGGCAATACACTCTCCGGCACGAAAACCTTCAAGTTCACGACCGACAACCTGAGCGACACCACCGCTCCAACCGTCCTTGATACCATCCCCGCTGCTGGTGCTCAGGGTGTCGCACCTGGACTGGGGAAAACCTTCACCGCGACCTTCAGCGAAAAATTGGGCTCGAGCGTACTGAATGCCGTCAATTTCGTTCCGAACGCTGGCGCAACCAGCTGCGTGTTTACCGACTCGAGCAATTAGACCGTGCAATGCACGCCCACAGATGGCTTGCTGGGAAATCAGTTTTACATCATGACGATCACCACGGTGGCCAAGGATGAGGTGGGCAATCCGTTGGCGCAATTGAACGCGGTCAGTTTCAACACCGGCCCCACGCCGGACATGATGAAGCCAAAAATTAAATCTTCACAACCCAGCGCTGCCACACCGGTGATCGACACGAACACGGGCATCGCCGTGTACTTCCCTGAGGCGATGGACAAGGTGGCAACCCAGGCGGCATTTACCTTCATCACTCCGGTGCTGACCGCATCACAATCCCTGAGCTTTGAATGGGGCTCGAACGGAGACGCACTGTTCATCAAACGAAGCACGAACTTCACCCACAGCGAGACAGTCACTTGGAAGATTGGTGCAGGGGCCAAAGACGTTTCTGGCAACATGCTCGAGGCTGCGAGCACCGGCACGCACAGCTTCAAGATCTACACCTTGGGCAGCTTCAAGCTCTACTCGGATGGAAGCCTCGATGGTCAGGCGAACAGCAAAGGGGTTGCGCAAACACTCGGTGATGGCCTGAGAACCCAGGCATACAGCACCTTCTACACTCGAGGGTTCATCAGTTTTGACCTGCAACAACTGCCGAGCACGGCCACGTAGAATACGATCAAATCCGCGAACCTGAACGTGTATCAGCAGGCGGTGGGTTGCGCTGGTGAATACGCGCTGCTTGGGAATGTGCTGGCGGAGAACATCAGTTACGCGCTGTTGTCGCCGTTTCTTTTTTCTACCTTCTTCGACACTGCACCCGTCAGTTCTGGAATGACCAGTGTGCTCGCCACCAATTCGACGGTGGGGTACAAAACGATGGATGCGAGCAAGCAAGTTCGCACAGCAACAGCCTGCTCAACCGCTCACAATGGCGTTTGCGCTTCGGGCAGGAATCGAATGGTACAAGCCAAAATTGTGGAGACATTGTTTGGGCTGGTGGAACGGGGGTGCAGGCTGAACGACCGTACTTGAACATCACGTACCTGTACCCGTAAATCTTCCAAAGCAGTGCGCTCGAGCCTCAACCTTTGAGCGCAACGCTCGAGTTCAGCTTCAAGCTTGAGCCCAAAGGAGGATGAACATGGCCCTGAAGATCTTTGCTTTCTTCTTCGTTTACGCGCTGTATCTTGCGGCGGTCTTCACGATCATGATGTTGATTGTGCATTCCACCAACCATTCCGATCTCGGCACGCCCCCACAGACCGCGCAGGCCGAACTGATCTTGCCGATTGCGCTGGTCGGATTGCCACCGGTTTTGTTCACCCTCAATTCCTTGCGGGCCTGGATCAAGCGAAAATGGTCACGACAAACGGATCGGGAAGCCATCGCCGCAGACCATCAACCCACTTGACCAAATACTCGAGCGCATGAACCCCGAGCCGATCCGAGATCGTGTAGCCTTGAAAAAACTTTCTCGCCATACGCAAACGGTGCTGTGTGTTTTTCAAAAATCCGTGATCCTCTTCCGGCAGTGACTCGAGGTGACGCATGAACTTTGCTCAGCGTGTTTTGAGTGCGATGGTCGGCCTGGTTTCGTTGCTGACCGGCTGTAGCAGCAAAGAACCCTACCAGCAACGCAACGGCGTTTGGACCTTCGAGGATCAACCGATCACCCTGCAACCCGGCGAGCACCTGACCCCACTGATCGCCTCGTTCGCCAAAACCGAACGGCACGGGTACTTCCGTGGCTTGCCGCTCGAGACCAGTGATGGCGGCAGCTTTGAAGCCCTCAACGAACATTACGCCAAGGATCGGCAGTGGGTCTATTACTGCGATGCGTACCGTGTCGGCCAGGATTACTTCAGCAGTCCCCGCCGCAGGGTCAACGTGCTCGAGGCCGATCCCGCCAGCTTCAAAATCCTCAAAACAGGGTACGCCCGTGACGCGAAAAAATTGTTCTTCGAGGGCCAGCCTTTCCCAGTCAAAGACCTGAACAGTTTTGAAATCCTCGAGTACGGTTTCGCCCGAGATCGCATCAGTGGGTATTACCAGCAGACCATCATTCCCGGCAGTAATGGCGGCAACTTCGCGGTGTTGGACAACCATTACTCCAAGGACAAAGCCCACGTCTTCTACTCGTACAACGACCTGAACACCTCACCAGTGGTGCTTCGACATCAACGCCTTGACGGGGCCATGCCAGATTCGTTCACCACCCTCGAGTCGGGTTACGCCAAGGACGCAAAACGGGTCTATCACAAGGGCAAACCGCTGGCGGGCGGCGCGTCGTTTGAAGTGCTTTCGCTCGGGTATGCGAAGACGGACAGGCAAGTGTTTTACGACGGGAAACCGGTCACGGCTGCGGACGCGAAAAGCTTCGTGATGCTCGAAACCGTCACCGAACAGGCCGACTCGAAAGACTCGAGAGCGAGCTACCAGCAGGGTCGCAAGGTCAGCAAATAATGCAGGTCGCCTGTCCAAGCTCGAGCGTGGTTCATCAGGATGTTTTTCGTTGTGACGCAAGGAGTCCAACATGACATTACCCAGCGCTCAGATCGAACCAATATCCTCGAGCCTCGAACGCAAGCATCACGTGATTGTCGGCTGGCTTCACCTGATCGCAGGTGTCTTCATCGGTGCTTGCATTTCAATCATTTGGGTTTCACTGGTTCAACTCGCACCACTGTTTAAGCAAACTGGAATCCCAATCCTGATCTCGCTTTATTTTGGTCCGATCTCGATTTTCATGCTGGTTCTTGGTCTCGTGGAGATCGTTGCCGCCATTGCGCTGCTTTTGCGTCACACCTGGGCTCGAGCGGTGCTGTTGGGTCTTTGTGCGATCCTGTGCCTTGCGGTTCCGATTGGCACACTTCTGGCGGGTTATACCGTCTGGGTATTGGTGTGGCATCGACCAGACAACCCCGTGGCCAATCCAGTCAAACGGGTTGGTTGAACATCCGCGCCTCGAGAACTTTGGAATCCAGCGGCGGGCTCGGTTCACAGTTGCTACGGAAGTCTTTATCGTTCGTCGCCGCTGCCACCTATCACGCCACGCTCGAGACGCGAAAATAACTTTTGAATGTTGGTGTCTGCGACCTCCTCGAGCGTCAAATTCAATTCTGTGCAGAGTTGCGTCAAATACCAGAGCACATCACCGAGTTCACCTTTAAGGGCCTGTCGGTCCTCTTCGGAGATGACACCGTTTTTGTCGCGGAAGATTTTCTTGATCTTGCCCGCGAATTCACCCGCCTCATTGACCAGCCCGAGCGTTGGATAAGTGATCGGGTGGTCACTGCTGACGGGTTGCGCGGTTTTGCGAGAATCACGTTGGTAGGTCTCAAAGTCCATAGGGCAAGTCTAAAGCGAGAGGAAAGGTGAAAGATGAAAGGGAAAAGTAACGACCAAAATCAGCATCTCGAGCACTTACTTTGATCTTTCCTCTTCTTTTACTTTCCTCTGCCCTACTCCGGCCAGATACCCTGGACTTCACGCTCGAGGTGATACCCAGCCTGTTGCAAATGCGCGATCACGTCTTGAGAATGCTGTTCGTCTCGGACTTCGAGCACGAGTTCCACACCGACCTTGCCGAGCGGTGCGAGCCACAAGGCGCGACGGTGAAAAATATCGACGATGTTCGCTTTGGTTTCGGCGACACGATCCACAAGTTGCGCGAGCGAACCGGGCCGGTCCACGACCGCTAGTTTGAGCAAAACATACTGACCTTGACGAACCATGACCTGTTCAAAAACCCGAGCCAGCAAATTGCCATCAATGTTGCCACCGCACAAAATCACGCAGACTTGATCGGTTGACTCGAGCGAAACTTTACCCGCCAGAAGTGCTGCAACACCGGCAGCACCCGCACCTTCAACCACAAGCTTGGCGCGTTGACCGCAATGCACGATGGCTCGGGCGATCTCGTCATCCGTGACCTCGAGTACATCGTCAACGAGGGCTTTGATGATCGGCAGGGTCAGGTCTCCGGGTCGTTTCACGGCGATGCCATCGGCGATGGTTTGCGCGGCGGCGACTTGCACGGGCGCACCGGCCTTCAACGATGGCAGCACGGCAGAACAACCGGCAGCCTGCACGCCGATCACTCGAGCGTCGGGTTTCAGGGCTTTGATCGCCGTGGCGATTCCGGCGATCAGGCCACCGCCGCCAATCGGAACCACGAAGACGTTCGCATCTGGCAACGCCTCGAGCATTTCCAAACCAATCGTGCCTTGACCGGCGATCACGGCGGGGTCGTTGAAAGCATGAACGTAGATGAAACCCTCAGATTCACTCAGGGTTCGGGCGTGGGCAGCAGCATCATCGAAGGTTGCGCCCTCGAGAATCACGTGAGCGCCGAAATCTCGGGTGGCAACGACTTTGGTCAAGGGCGCAAAGGTCGGCATGATGATCGTGCTCGAAATGCCAAGCAGACTCGCGGCGAGGGCAACACCTTGCGCGTGGTTTCCGGCGCTGGGAGCGATCACACCTCGGGCGCGTTCGGCGGCGGTCAGGTTCGAGATCTTATTGAACGCACCACGAATCTTGAACGACCCGGCGCGTTGCAAACATTCGGCCTTCAGACTGACCTTCACGCCAAGCAGCTTCGAGAGGGCATCATCCTCAAGCATTGGTGTGGCGGTGATGATCCCGTTTAACGTGGCTTGCGCGGCGCGAATCGCGTCTAAATCCACAGGCAGGTCGACCGGGCTCGAGGTTGAATTGGACATACCTCAAGTGTAGGACCGAACAACACTTTGAACAAGAGAAATGTTGCGCGAAAGCCTCAAAGAACAAACAACAATTGCGGAGACTCGCGAAGATTACCCGAAAATCATCCGGTCAGATCATCAAGGCGCAACATTCACCGAAATCAAACCCTCGAGCCATTTCAGTCAGGGTTCTGTCAGAGGTAACCCTTAAAATGAGCTTTATCTCTGGGGCGCACAATTCGTGTACCCGGAACGGCAAACAGTCACAGACCCAGTTGACCTCGAGCCGTTTTGATCATCACCTGAATCACGATTGATCGCAGCACACACAAGCGTTCAGGTCAACGGAAATCCCCTGGCGAACGACCGGGGGATTTGCATCTCGGCACGCAATCTGCTCGGCAGTTGCACAACAGGCACCCAATGGCCTGGGTTTCTGGCTCGAGATCTGACAGCAATTTCGGGATTTCTTGAGAATGCTTTTTTTCTCAAGAAATCCCCGAGTGATACGGGTGATACCAAGTCGTGATTGAAAGCAGCGGTTTTCTGCTTTCAATCCGAGGTGAGCGAGTGACGAAGAATCAAGTCGTCTTACTGGTCGTGTATCCGAAGGATACCGCCAGTTTTAAAGACGACCTGATATGACAAACAGTGGCCCACCAGGTCGAAACTTGGATCGTGCATCGTGTAACACACGTAGGACGTGATGCACGTGTTTCACACGATAAGATTTCGACAAGAAAGACATCGGCAAAAATTGACGAATTTTGCTTTTGGAATTCTCAATCATTGCCGAAGCCACTGTAAAGTTGAGGCTCGAGGTTCATCTTTACGCGACCAGCACGCAATGTCAGGTCAAAGCAGGGCTGGTTGGCAGTCCAAGCGCCATCAGCAAATCTCGAGGGTTTGAAACCAGCTTGCCAAGCACCAGCAGAACAAATCCTCGGACTCAAAAAGGGTCCAATCGATGACGATTGAACCCTTTGCTCGTGGCGCAGATTTGCTTGAATTTAGGCCCGAGTTTCAGGCTCGAGCCTTCGCCCCAAGCTCACTTGAAGCTCGAGAGGTCAAAGACCACCGTTCGCGCCCGGTCTTCGGTCACGGCCAGCGATTTGCCGCCAATGTCATTGGGCACCACAAAGACCATGCGAAAGCGAAGTTCTCCGCCGGGAGGCACGGCGCTGGCCAGGGGTTCCTCACGGGCAGATTTGTAGAGGTTCAGACCACAACGTTGATCGCTCTCGGTTTCGTCATCGCTGGCGGTGAACAAGACCTCAAACGAACAGGGACCAACATCCAGGTTGGAACCACTGGTTGCCACTTCGTTCTTGATGCTCAGGCTCAGCAGCAACCAGCGTTTACCATCTGGGGCGGTGCGCTTATCAAATGTGCTCACAAACGAAAGCGAATCGAGGCGCAAGCTCGAGAAGCGCATTGGCACGTACTCGCCCGCTTTGGCATTGATGCTGTTCAAAGTGGTGGCACCACTCGGATCGCTCGGGTCCTTGTAGGGCGCTGGTAGCGCTTTGACCTTGTCCTTGAGGTCGTAACGCACCACCGGCATTTGATCGTTGCCGCTGGATTGAATAATCAACTTCGGAATCACGCCCGCGCTCGAGACGGTCAGCACCGCGTAGGCATCAATTTTTTGCGCGGGTTTGAGGCGCACCTTCAATGGCACGAACTCGCCCTCTCGGGCGATGTAGGGCGAACCATACGGTTCCGGGCTGGAATTCACATCCTTGCCGTCCACGGCGGTAAAGCGCAGGTTGGTGGTGCTGAATTCCAAATCTTTTTTCTGCGGGTTTTGCACCGTGAACCGCAAGATCAAAAGTTTCTCGGAAACCTCTGGCACGAATCGGCTCGAGCCGATGTCGAGGCGTTTGACCGAAAACTCGGCACTTTTGAGCGTGAAGTTCAACGGGTTTTGCGTGCCAACCGTGTACGTCTTGCCAAGCTCGCCCGCACCGCCCACCAGTTGTGCGGTGCCGGCCACCGCATCCGTGGTGTTACCCGCCGCGAGCGTGATCTCAATCCTCGAGCCGGAGGTTTTGACCGGCACGCCCGCCGCGACCAGGGTGCTTAGGGGAATGTACGTTTCATTGCCCTGCCGAATCGCAGGTTTGCTGGTCGCTTTGCCGTTCACAAAAACCTGGAAACTTTTTTGTGCCAGCGCCACACCGACCACCAATACGCTCGCACCAAGCAAAATGAGGGCTGCGCGCTGCCGAACCGGATGCCTCGAGAATGCCATAATTCCTCCTCGTAATGGGTGGGTTAGGCATTCATGTTAGATGATTTTGATGAAATTTCGGTCACACAGAGGATTGCGCCCGTTTCAGACGGCGATTTCACGGTTCTCGAGTCAAACTTAAACCCGAAAGTAGACGAGTTCTGCCTCGAGTTCCGCTGGGATCGCATCTGGCGGCACGGGTTGATCTCGGGGTTCGAGTTCACTGGCGAGGTTGCGGGCAAACTCGAGGTAACCTGCAAAATCCGGTTCGGCGTTTTCATCTCGGGCCAATACGGGTTGATCGAATAGCGACGGATGGGCTTGATCCGCCATGTGTTTCCAAGCGCCAGAATGCCAATCAAGTTCGTACAACGATAAGAATTTCGCGCCATGATCGGCGACAAATTCAATCGCCTGCAACAAGAATTCAAACTCGGTTTCGGAAATGAACGAGTTGAAATTCAACCGCGTCCAGCCGGGTTTGATGCCCTCCCAGCCGGATTGAATGCTTCGCATGTACCGCTGTGAATGCTCGAGGTCGATGTTCAGAAGCGAGTGCCCGTAAGGTCCGGCGCAGGCGCAACCGCCTCGGGATTGAATGCCAAACAGGTCGTTGAAAAGACGCACCACGAACCGTGGATGCAAATACTGATTTTCACAACGGATCAGGAACGAAAACACCGCCAAGCGTGGAGCCTCGAGATTGCCGAGGATCTGCACGTTCGGGTTGTGGCGCAAGCGTGCGATGGCTCGGGTGATGAAACTTTTCTCTTGCGCATGAATGGTTTCCACACCGATTTGTTCTTTGACCCAGAAGGCGAGCGCCGTGCGAATCTTCTGCACAATCGCGGGCGTTCCCGCATCCTCTCGAGCCTCGATGTCGCTGGTGAAATGGTGCTCGCTCGAACTGACGTAGGTCACGGTTCCGCCACCGGCGGTGCTCGGGCTGGCGAGTTTGTAGATCGATTCATGAAAGACCAGCACCCCTGGGGTATCTGGCCCACCGACGAACTTGTGCGGGCTTAAAAACACCGCATCGAGTTGATCCGCCTTGCCCGGACGCATGTCGATTTTGACGTAAGGCGCCGCCGCCGCGAAATCAAAAAATGCCAGCGCCCCGTGCATGTGCAACAACCGGGCGATGGCTCGGGTGTCGCTCAGCAGTCCAGTGACGTTCGAAGCTGCCGAGAACGAACCGATCTTTTTACGGTTGCGAAATTCGGGCGCAGTCAACGCCTCGCGCAGGGCATCCAGATCAATCTGACCTTTTGGACACAACGGAATCTCGATCACCTCGGCGAGGCTTTCACGCCAGGAGACCTCATTCGAGTGGTGCTCGTAGGGTCCAACGAACACGACAGGGCGCTCCTCGGGTTTCATCACCTCGAGCATTCTCTGGCGCAACGGGCTCGAGATCGCCAAGCCCAGAATTTCTTGCAGGCGTTTGATCGCGCCGGTTGAGCCACTGCCCGCGAAGACGATCTTGAAGTCCTGGTTGGCGTTCATGCAGCCCTTCACATACTCGGCGGCCTCGTGCGCGAAGTGCGTGCTGCGAGCGCCGCTGAAGCTGTCCTCGGTGTGCGTGTTGGCGTAGGTCGGCAGGACATGCTCGTGAATGTGCTTCTCGAGAAACCCGAGGGCACGACCGGAGGCGACGTAATCGGCATACGTCAGGCGACGCATTCCGAATGGGGTCGGGATCATCGTGTCCTTGCCGATCAATTCCGAACGCAGAAACTCAAGGGTGATCTGGCCTGATTCGATCATGTATTGCACACTACATCAATCTCGAGGCCGGAAACGGGAGAAAGCTCACGGGTTTATGCAAGTCGAAACCTGATCGTGGGAACCGCGTCTTTCACACGATGGGAACCGCGTCTTTCACACGACACCAAGATTTCGACATCAAGAACCGTATTTATGCAAGTCGAAACTTGATCGCAGGAACTGCGTGTTTCACACGACACCAAGATTTCGACATCAAAACCATTCACATCCAGCCCTGCGAACGGTACTTGAACAACCCAGCGATTTCACGGGCAATTTGCGACAGGCTCAAGAACCGATCCGACGGGTAACGCATCCCGGAATCGAACCGAGGTTCCTGACTGGACACCGCCATCGCGTTTAAGCCCACATCCCGAAACGTCGCTCGAGCCCGCCGTGTGTGCGTCGGTGAAGTCACCACCATGATCGATTTCCAACCCCGAGCCTTGGCTTCGCGGGCCACCGCCTCGGCTTCAGTGCGGGTGGTCAGCATCTTCTCGAGCACCACGATCTTGGGTCCACCGTCCGGGTACAGGCGGCCAATCATGCGGCGTTGCGCCGCCTCGAACGATGGACAGCCCGGATCGAGTTCGGCTGCACCGTCGGTCAGGGTGATCGTGTCGCTGTACCCTTGCCGCCAGAGTTCCAGACCGCGCTCGAGCCTTGCGAAACCGGCGGGACTCAGGTCGCCACTGGCGCAGTTCAATCCCGACCCGAGAATCACGATCACATCGCTGCGGCGCGGTTGCTCACCGACATCCAACCAGTTTGCGACTGGCTCGAGAATCGGGGTCAGCATACAGATCACCAGCATCACCGCAAAAAGACTGGCAATACCGTACTGAATCTGCCGGGTCACACTCGAGAGGCCCATCAGTGATCCGAGCAGCCAAATCCCAATCAATGGAAAGGTGTCGATCTGGACCAGGAAGGCGACAATCACCGGCAGGAACAACGCCGAAATTGTGCTCGAGAGCAGCAGGGGTCGCCACCAACCGTTTACCCGGTCAATTTCACGGGTACTCAGGCGCGAACGGCCCGCCAGGTGCCGTCTTGTGAGCAAGCGCGGACGGTACTGGCGGAGGTTCTCCCGCTCGCGTCGGCTCGAGGATTGGCGGCTCACGGGTTCAGCATAAGACGAATTCGTGTTGGACGTTCTCGTGGGCTGGGAGGATCGAATAGGCACATCGGCTTAGATGATTGCAAAACGCAAATATCTCGAGTTACAATAATCTCAGGATGAAACGATCCAAAGTGAACGCAACCCCAAACGAAAACCCGCACAACAATTCACAGGGCGTTTCGCTGGTCGGTGAATTTATGCACACCTGGTTCACCTTCGGGCAGGCGCTCAAACGCAAAGTCGTGCC
Source organism: Deinococcales bacterium (assembly GCA_031418155.1). Taxonomy (GTDB): domain Bacteria; phylum Deinococcota; class Deinococci; order Deinococcales; family JAAFIG01; genus JANOWZ01. Next base: position 8,726 of record JANOWZ010000588.1, on the reverse strand, counting down.
CGTGCTCGAGCGTCACCACAACGCCGATTTCTTCGATTTCATGGTGCTGAACCTGATCGACGAGGGCAACATTTACCCTGGGGCCATCGCCGAAAAAATCGTGGTTCAACCCAGCAAAATCTCTCGCGTTCTTGAAGACCTGGCCAAACGCGGCCTGATCAGACGCAGCCTGGATGAGCACGATTCGCGCCGCGTGCGCCTCGAACTCACCACCGAAGGCCAAAAAGTCCTGCGCGAGGTCTACGCCACGATTCGCACCATCCTCGAGCCCAGTTTCGCTGAGGTTGGTCACGATCACATCCGCAGCATCATGCAATCCATAGAGCACATGACCCAAGCCATCTCGAGCCGGGAGCCAGATTCAGTGGGACTCGAGCGCACACCACAGGAGGTTTCACGATGAGCAGCCAGAACGCACCCACAGCACCCGGAGTTCCACCCGGTTTCGTCATGCCACAAATTGAATTGACGCAACAACAAAAGACGTTCACCCTGATCGGAGCGTTTTTGGGCGTGTTGCTCGCCGCGTTGGACCAGACGATTGTTTCAACCGCAGGTCCAACAATTCAAAAAGCACTCAACATCGACAATGCGCTTTATTCGTGGATCACAACCGCCTACCTGGTTGCCAGCACGGTGATGGTCCCAATTTACGGCAAGCTCTCAGATTTGTACGGACGCAAACCGATTCTCTTGATCGGCATTGGCATCTTCTTGCTCGGCAGCTTCCTGTGCGGTTTCGCCAACAGCGCCGCATTCTTAATCATCGCTCGAGCCATCCAAGGCTTGGGCAGCGCGGCCTTATTTACCAGTGCGCTCTCAATCATCTCGGATATGTTCCCACCGGCAGAGCGCGGCAAGTATTCGGGATTGTTCGGAGCGGTTTTCGGCCTCTCGAGCGTGGTTGGCCCATTGGTCGGTGGTTTTTTGACCGACAACATTTCCTGGCAATCAAACTTTTACGTGAATTTGCCGGTCGGTGCTATCGCTTTGTTTTTCATCATCACCAAAATGCCGAATTTGAACATCACGCAGAACAAACCGACCATCGATTACCTCGGGGCGTTCTGGTTGATTATCGGTGTGGTGCCACTGCTCTTGGGATTGTCCTTGGGCAAAACTGAGACGCACGTGGGCGAATTGGGCTACCTGTGGACCTCACCCGAAATCCTGGGACTGTTCGCGCTCTCCATCGTCGGGATTGTCGCGTTTGTGATCACCGAACGCCGCGCCAAAGATCCGCTTTTGGACATGAGCCTGTTCAAAAATCAAACCTTCGCCATTGGCAATGCCGCCGCCTTCGTGATCGGCATGGGCTTCCTGGGCGCAATCGTCTTCCTACCACTGTTCATGCAGCGCGTGGTCGGTGTCAGCGCCACCTCGAGCGGCTTCGCCTCGATCCCACTGGTGATGGGCTTGGTCGTCGGTAACATTCTTTCCGGGCAACTCGTCTCGAGGTTCGGACGGTACAAACCATTGATGCTGGCTGGACTGATCGTGATGGTGCTCGGGTTTGGTATCGCAGGATTCACCTTGACGGTCAACAGCACCTACTGGGAAGTTTTCGTCAAAATGATCGTCATGGGACTCGGGCTCGGGCCGAGCATTCCGCTGTTCACGCTGGCCATTCAGAATGCCGTTTCACCAACAAAGATCGGTGTTGCCACCGCCAGCGCCACCTTCTTCCGGCAGATGGGCAGCACGATTGGTGTCGCCATCCTGGGAAGCGTCTTCGCCAACGTGCTCTCAGGCGATCTGAAAACCAGCACTGCTGCAATCAAAGCCGACCTGCCCGCCGCAATGCAATCGCAATTCAGCGGTGGCGGCATCGGTGAAGGCGGAAGCTCGAGCAACGGGTTCGATGCCAAGAAGATCAAAGCTGACATCAGCAGCAAACTCGAGGATCAAAAAGTGGTGCTCGCCAAAGCCATCTCTGGCAATGATCTCGAGGCACTGCAAAAACTGGCAGCCGACCCGAACACACCAGCAGAACAAAAAAAGCAATTCAACGACGCGATCACAGCGGGTGGATTTCAGAACTCGCTGAAGGCAGGCATCGGCAAAGCGGTCGGAGCGAAGTTTGACGAAACCTACAACACCATCTCTACCGTCATCTCGAGCGGCAATCCAGCGGCCTTTAAAGCCCTGCTGCAAAACCCGCAACTGCCAGCAGCACTCAAAGCAAACCTTGCCAAGATTCCACCGCAGGCACTCGCCAACCCTCAGGCTCGGGCCGGAATTCTGGCGCAGATCAAACAAGGTTTAAATGCCGCCAAAATCAGCACCACCGACCAGGCCGTGACCAGCACCACAACCACCATTCTCGAGAAAGCCAACGCCGGACTGGATGAGGCCAAAACCAAAATCCTGCCCGCAATTGACAAGCTCGAGTTGGCGCTCAAAGAATCCTTCACCGATGCGATTACCACCGTGTACAAACTCGGCATCCTGATTGCGATTCTGGGCTTTTTGATCACGCTCGCCATCCCCGAATTGCCATTGCGCAAAGCGGGCAGCTTCGGACCACCCGCCGCCGAATAAACCAAACCTCGAGCCCCCTGATGTTCACGCCCGGTGCCGTCCTGACCGGGCGTGAACCCTGTCTTATACGGCTCACGTCATCACCGCCCGCGAGAACTCCCGGTACGATGGTGGACGTTTCGCCCTGGGACGTTCCTGCAAATACTCCATTTCCAAATCGCGTTCTTCGGCCAGGATTTGGGTCCAATCGACCAAACTGCGAGCACCCGCCTGAACCGCTTCGAACGGCGAACGAAACTTGGTGCCCTCGAGAAAACGTTGACTGGCGCGTTTCATGTAACTGATGCGTCTCATGCTGCTGCCTCCTCTGGTCACGGTGTTCAGGGTTGCCTGCGCTTTCGAGGCTGTCTGAACGTTCCCGCCCCTCGGCATGTATCGTGCGCGAAGGGCGGGGAAAAGCTGGGGAAACACTCGGGGAAGTCTTGGCTCGGGCTGCGGATCTCGAGGCGTGCCCCTCGGGTCCGGTTTGGACTAACGCAATCCCAGTTTTTGTGGCGGGCAGAGTTGCTCGAGGTGTCTGGTGAGTTGCTCGAGGTTTGTAAACGTCTGCTGTTTTTTGCTTTTGGGGTCGCTGATGGTGATCTGCCACTTGCGTTCGGGGTCAATGCGCAGGTGAAGCTCAATCACGCTGTCCATCGCTTCACCTCCTTTGTGGTGAAGCGTAGGCGCGGGGCCGTAACCTGAGCGTGACAAAAGCGGATACGAAAAAACCTCCTCAAAGCTCGAGGAGGTTCGTGCGGTGATGTGATGGGTATTTTATTTGACCAACAGGATCAAGACTATATGATGCCCATGTCGGCCCGATCAATCTTCCGTTTCTGTGCGAGATGAAGTCGTAATCCATGAAAAAGCCATCTATCGTCTTGATCTTTCTTACCATTCTGAGTGCCTGTACCGGTGGGTTGCCGGTCAATACAAAGATTAATGATCCAGTACCGCCCGTGTTGGTGCCCGTTCAACCCGTACCGGTGCCAACGCCAGATATTCCACAGGTTGTGCCGGGTCGAATCATCATTTCAACAATCGAGCAAGCCACAGGCTTACCCTGTACGCTCGAGCCGATCCCTGCAAACCTAATCTCGAAACCAGTTGTTTTGCAAGAGCGTTGGACCACTGCACCAGTGGTCACACCTGAAGCCTTTGGCGTGAATAGACTGCAACAGGGAAGTCTAGTGCGAGACGCTCAGGGCAACACCATCGTGGTCGGTTCCGCCTATGCGTTGCTTGCAGGGGATCAGACCAAATCGTTCCCTTTGGTTGTCATGCAAAAATGGGATACGACGGGGAAGCAAATCTGGTCCCGCTCGATGGCCCTCAGCGATCATCAACAAAATCAATCCCTTTGGGTTAGTGCGAATGCTGTTGCACAGAGTGGCGATCTGTACTTGATCGTCTGGATCACTCCATCTGGATCAATTTCATCTGCATCAACCCGTTGGTTGTTTAAGTTTGATCCGAATGGAACGCTTGTTTGGCAGCGGTTGCTCGAGTCGGGTGTCACGTTCTTTCAACAGTTGCTGGTCGATGCTCGCGGTGGAGTTTGGCTGAACTCCCAGCGAAACATCTCAGAAGGCCACCAAGAAAAGCTGCAACGCTTTGATGCCGACGGAAGTTGTCGGGCAGAGCGGACGTTCAACTTGGCTGTGAACACCAACATCACCCAACTTGTGGCTGACGATTTTGGAGCGGTCTATTTGGCAGGGTTTGCCCACATCCCGCCTCGTCTGGATTCACATGGCAATGTCCCAATCATTTCTGCCGAAGAACGTTCCAATACCGGTGCGTTCATCGCCAAGCTGGACTGGAAGGCCAAACCGGTCTGGTTTCACTTTCTGAATGCCAGCCGCAAAAATGATTTTGACCTCACTTATGCTGTTGAGCAGTTAAAAGTTGCCGATAAGCACCTTGTTCTGGCTGCCAGGTACACCCGCGAGAACTACAAACCGCGCTCGAACTTGAAAAAGTACAACCTGAATGGGGATTTGATTTGGGCTCAAGATATCGATTCTTCGGGTTTTAACTTGATGGATGATGACAGATGGGTCGGGCAGATGCTCGTTCGTGCCGATGGAGGTTTTCTCTTGACGGCCCGTCATTCCGGTGTCTTTCCGAATTGCTGCGTCTCTGCGCCATACACTGAGCATTGGCTTCTTTCGCTTGATACAAACGGCAGCCTTGTTAAGAGCCGACATCTTGAGCATTCCAGCGGTTGGTCGGCGGATGGTCCTGGGGATTTTGTGACCACCATAAAAGGTGACTTTGGTTCTTCACATTGGAGCCTGGTGCAGTCTGATCCATGGCCAACGCTGAATTGAGGGCGAAGCAGCGATAAAAAAGCTTTTGTACCCTGGGGGCCTCACCACCTTATGAGCATGTTCTCAAGATACGCTCAAGACGACTCTACAAAACATGCTGTTCACACGTCCAAAATCACATCTATACCATCTCACGGGCTCGCCTGAAGGTTCACCTCGAGCCGGATCGCCTCGTCAACGCTGATGAAAAACAGTTGCGGTCGGCCCAATTTGTAATCGCTGAGGTTGATCTTAAACCCGGTCGTGGCAGTCAGTTTCGCACCGTTCCAGGTGGCTTTGACATTCAAATCAATTTCGCGGATCACACCGTGCAAGTTCAGTTTGGCCCGTACCTTGAAATTGCGTACCTCACCGACCAGCATTCGTTTCGCCTCGCCAGCGACCTCAAGCGAGGTCAAGGTGATCTCCGGGAACTCGCCGGTTTGAAAGACGTTTCCTCGGGCGTTCGCGTCGCGGATGCCATTGCCGGAATCAAACTTGTCGGGCCGAACCACCGCTTTGAATTTCGTCTCAAGCGGTTTGCCCGGATCGAACTCGAGTGTCACCGATTCAATCGGCGCTTTGCCGCTCCACTTGTCGCCCTCTCCGGCGCTGGCAAAGTACGTGACGCTCGCGCCAGATTCGACTTTCGCGGCTTGCGTGCCGCCGAGGATCAAGCCGGTGATGGTCAGACCGCTCAACGCAACGGTCAGCAATGTATTTCGGCTGATGCCAGTTGGATTCATGCCGATAGGATTCATGATGGACATACTCGAGTTTGCAGCCCAAAGTTCATTCTTGCCGTACCTGAGCTTGCATTGTGCCTGTGATCCCGCCCGCAATTGTGAGGTCATGTCAAGCCCATTTGGACGGTTTCACCCACCAAGTTTTGCTATGATGCCCCCTGCGAAAGAGAGTCAGTATGCGTTTTGGCCCGAAAATCTTGACCCGATACCTGGCGGTGCTGTTTACACTGCTGCCCTGGGTCACGACGTTGGCGATCCCGCGCCCGAGCAAAACGGAAACGTCCCTCTCGAGCCCGCACCAACCTGCCCCGAACCTGGCGCAGATGCCTGCGCAACCCAGCACTCCCCCGAGCCTCGATTGGGGTCCGGCCTGGATGCCGGTTTTGCGGCTTAGCGCACACCTCAGGTTTGACCTGCCCAAACCTGCACCGTTTCAAGCTCGAGCCTGGAAGCGGTTTATTTTGCTTTCCGGTTTAAAAACCGACGGCGGCTGAACTTCCCGAGTCAAAACTTGGAAACCAAGATTTTGACATGAACTGCAAATCTCAAGTTGCATCAATCACAGGCTTTGAGGTGTTCTTCATTGCCCATCCCCCATCGCTCATTGCTTTCAACCCAGGAGTTCCCATGTCTCAACCAACCAAACGCGCCCGTCCGAGCGCGAGCAACAATTACGGCAACCCGAACAAACGCCCACCCACCTCGAGCGGCCCGACCCGAACCAGCCAATTGATCACCGGGTTGGTCTTGCTGGCGGCAGTGCTGTGGAGCGTGTACTCCCTCGTCAAACCGTTCGATGCCCGCACCGAGTATTTGAAGGTTCAACCCAAAACCGCCGTGAACAACGCAGCAATGAAAAAAGCCCTGGCCGATACCGGTGCATTGCCAAACCCGGATGCGGTCAAGTTGGTGCAAGAAGGCATCGATTACACGATCACCTCGAGCGATCCGAAAGCACCATTGAAGAAAGAGACCTGGGAGGCATTGGCCCGTCAATTGCCCTCCAAACTGCCCGGAGCCGTCGCACAGTACCGTGCAGACGCGCCGCCCGCCGTCAAGCAAGGTTTGGACTTGCAGGGCGGATTGCGCGTGGTCTTGCAGGCGAAAAAAGCCAACCCAACCCTAGAAGACATGCAGCAAGTTCGTACTGTGATCGAGAACCGGATTAACCAGACCGGTGTGGCCGAACCGCTGGTGCTGTTGCAGGGCAACAACCGCATTTTGGTTGAGTTACCTGGTTTGTCATCCGCCGATCAGGACCGTGCGTTGGCGTTGCTGGGTAAAACCGCGAAGCTCGAGTTTCGAATCGTTAAAGATGCCGCGAATGGCAAAAACGATGCCGACATGATCGCGCCCAAAGACGGCGAACTCGAGTCGGTTGATCTCGGGCCGGTCGGGTTGACCGGCGAGGCGTTGGCGAACGCACAAACCAGTTTCGATCAGTTCACGAGTGCCCCGATTGTCAGCTTCCAGATGACCCCAAAAGGCGCCGAACAACTCAATGCCTTCACCACCGCCAACACCCGCAAGCGCATGGCGATTGTTCTGGATGGCAAAGTGCAGAGCGCCCCGAACATCAATGAACCGCTTTCACAAAGTGCGCAAATCTCGGGTTCATTCACGCTCGAGGAGGCGAATGATCTTTCACTGGTGCTGCGTTCGGGTTCGTTGCGCGTGGACCTCGAGACCATCGAAACCCGTGCGATTGGACCGACACTCGGACAGGATGCGATCCGTTCGGGCTTCACGGCATCCTTGATCGGTGTCGGCGCGGTGATCCTGTTGCTGTTCGGGTACTATGGCTTCTGGTTCGGACTGGTTGCCGCGTTGGGTCTGTTGTTCTCGGGCTTGGCGATCTTCGGAATGCTCTCGGGTTTGGGCGGCGTTTTGACGCTTCCAGGCATCGCCGGTTTGGTCTTGACGATTGGTGCCGCCGTGGACGGCAACGTGATTTCGTTCGAGCGAATTAAAGAAGAGCTGCGTGACGGCAAGGGCCTAAAATCCGCGATTCATGCCGGGTTCGAGCACAGCTTCCAAACGATTGCGGATGTCAACATCTCGCACCTTCTGTCCGCGATTGCGCTGTTTCAATACGCCACCGGGCCGGTCAAAGGTTTCGCCGTGACGCTCGCGGTTGGTGTGATCGCCTCGACCTTCTCGAACCTGGTCTTTTCACGTTGGGCGCTCGAGTTGCTGTCCGAACGCATCAAGCTCAAAGCCCGAGATTGGTTCGCCACGCCAAACATTCACTTCATGGATGCCGCCCGCGTGATCACGACGGCATCAGTGTTGCTGGCGATCATCGGCGGAGCGATCATCTTCGCCAAAGGCTTTACATTTGGTGTGGATTTCACCAGCGGCACGAGCTTCACGGTGCGCACCAACGAAAATGTCATCACCGAACAGGTTCGCAAAATTGCTGGTGACAATGCGAGCATCGTTGAGAGCAGCACGGTTGGGATCAAAGGCAAAGATTTCACGGTACGTGTCGGTGAACTGCAAAAACCTGAACAGGACAAGCTGAAACAAGCTTTCGAGAAACAACTCGAGGGTGGCAAGGTCACACAGACTGAGACGGTCGGTCCAGCCGTCGGCAACGAATTGCGATCTTTGACCATTCAAGGCGTTTTGATCGCGCTTCTGCTGACCTTGATTTACGTGGCGATCCGTTTTGACATCATCTTCGGTGTCGGTTCGGTCGTCGCCGTGGCGCACGACGTGGCGATCTGCTTGGGACTGTACGCGCTTCTGGGCCGCGAATTCACGATCACCACGGTCGCAGCGATCCTGACGCTAATCGGGTACAGCCTGAACGACTCGATCATCGTTTCGGACAGAATCCGCGAAAACCTGAAGGTCATGCGTGGCGAGTCTTACGCCAAGATTGTGAATACCAGCATCAACCAGACGCTCTCGAGAACCATCATGACCTCGGTTGCGACGATGCTGCCATTGGTGGCTTTGTTAATCTTCGGTGGTCCGGTGCTACGTGATTTCTCACTGATTTTGCTCGTCGGCATCCTGGTTGGAACGTACTCGAGCATTTACATCGTCGCGCCAATGGCGGTGTACTACAAGGACTGGCAGTTGTCGCGCTCCAACGCGAGCAAGACGGCCAAGGCTTGAGGGGCAGTGAAAAGTTGAA
>JANOWZ010000587.1:0-2695 GCA_031418155.1 Deinococcales bacterium | reverse complement strand
CCGTGTCACACTCGAGGCGAAAAGGTCCGGCTCGAGTCCGACCCTGACCGGCTTGTGGGCCGTGACCAGCGATTCCAAAACGCATTACGAGGTTCAAGCTGCAAGCTCGGACCGCAGTGCTTGGGGCCTCGAGCTTGATGTCCCATTGCGATCCCAAATGATCTACCCGGACGGCGGCGAAGTCTGGTGCTCGCCAACCAGCACCACCATGATCCTCGAGTATTGGAGCGCCAAACTTGGGCGCGATCTGGCCGACACTGTTCCTGTTGCCGCCAAAAGCGTTTGGGATGGTGTCTACGCCGGTTCGGGCAACTGGCCGTTCAACACCGCCTACGCAGGCAGCAAAGGCGTGACAGCGCACGTGGATCGCCTCTCGAACCTGACCGAGGCCGAAGCCTTCATCGAACGTGGTGTGCCGCTCGCCATCAGCATCGGTTGGAAATCCGGCGAACTGCCCGGAGCGCACATCACCTCGAGTCAAGGGCATCTGGTCGTGTTGCGTGGATTCACCAAAACCGGCGATGCCATCATCAATGATCCAGCCGCCAAAACCGATGCGAAGGTGCGAACCGTCTATCCTCGGGCCGCCCTCGAGCGGGCCTGGATTGAGCATTCGGGCGGGATTGTTTACGTGATCGAACCCTGAAATTGTAGGGTGGGCGGGAGGCCCAAGTGCATTCGTACAAAATCCTCAAGCTTGCTGCCACCGAGCAAGACCCAGACCGAAAATCATTCCAGGGCGGAAGCCCGGTCATGCCATCAGAAATCGAATCACCGCGCTGTCGTTTGTGTGATGCTGAACTGACCTTCTTCTTCCAGGTTGAATTCCCACCGAAGACCGCGTGGGCGGGGCGGACACTTTGTATGTTTTCCTGCACCGCCTGCCAAGACCTGGAATACATCGTGCCCGGACGACCGCCGGGATACACGGTCGAGAAGTTCGTGATTCCTGATGGCTACATCGAGGAGCACCAGATCGACTTCCGAACGCTGGTGTTCGAGAATACTCAGGTCGCTGTGCTGAGATCCGACATCGTTGCACGGTTCGACCACCAGCCGTTTGAGTTCCAACGGCTTGCCCCCAAGAACAAATCTTATGAATCCAAGGTCGGCGGTCGTCCGTATGGGCTGTACGAGCCCGAGGTTCCACTGTCCTACATGGGCAGCGCGATGACCTTCTTGATGCAACTTGAGTATGAGTGGGTGTTCAAAGTTCGGGAGGGAATGCCCTTGGTTCCCGGATTCGGCGGCGTGTCAGATCAGGATGGTGCCCTGTTCTGGGGTTTGCCAACGTACTTCTCCGGGACCATAGACCTCCAACCCCCAAAGGTCTGGGTGCTTACCTTTAGATGATCGCTGATCATCGTTTCCCTACAGTTGACCCGTTGAGCAGCTTTGCCGGTGGTCTGAACCCGATGGTCTGAACCCGACGCCACTCTCCGATCTTGACATCTGCGGTCGTGCAGATCCCGCCCTACAAAACTTTTCCCTTTGACCTTTTCCCTGGGTTTTTAAGGCAAAACCAAATCCGTCCCCATGTCTTCCGGCAATGGATGCCCGAGCGCCCGTCCAAGCATCAGCAATTGTCCGCCGTGATGAAACTCGTGCGTGATGGGTCGCACGATCAACCAGCGTTGCGTGACCATCAATTGATCGCGTCCGGGCCGGATCACCTCGAGCGGTTGGTCGAGTTTGTCAAACGTCTCAAAGGCTTTCTCGAGGACCGCATCGACCTCGAGAAACTTTTTTCGCATCGCAGCAACATCGGTGATCAATTCGGTTTCGACCTGTTGCTGGAATGGCTCGAGGTTCAGGCCGTAGCGTCCAACCCACCACAGGTAAGCGTAAGCCATGTGCGCGTGCAAATCGCGGATGCTGCCATACGGAAAGTCTGGATGCTCGCGCAAATACATTTCGTTCGGCAGCGTTTCAGTGTAAGCAAACACGTCTTCGCGGGTGCGTTTCACCCAGTCGTACATCGTCGGCAATGAAGGGTCCCTCGAAGTATTCATGGGAAACACTCGCAGGTTGCGCTCGAGCCGTCAATCGATCATCTGGCCTACTCCGAGCCTGATCTCGAGCACGGTTTTGAGGCATTGCGTTGCGAAATCTCAAGAAATTCCCAATTTTTCTTCATGATCGAGCGCAAATTGAGTCCAGTTGAATTGGGCGCGGGCCACCTTGCCGGGGCAGACATGAACGCGGTAGGCTAACGAACATTTCAAATCCTGAGGAGGACTCATGAAATACGCGAAAATCGTGCTACTCGCCTCGAGTTTGCTGTCCGGTTTGGCGCTGTCCAGTTTCGCACTGGCCGCCGATCCGAAAGGTGAACCGAAACTGACCAACATGCCCAAACTCGGCCTGGTTTCCGGCAAAGCGGGCGGATCGTACACGCTCGGCATTCCCGCAGCTCCGGGATCGTTCAATTACTACGGCATCACCGACAACAACGCTTACGCGGTGATCGGCAACGCTTTCGAAGGCTTGGTGGAGTACAACCTCGAGACGTACAAAATGGAACCGAACCTGGCGCAGTCGTGGACGATTTCCGAGGACGGTAAAACCTACAAAGTTTATGCCACGGACAAGGCGTATCACGTCCCAGAAATCGTCACCAAAAATGACCCGCACGGCGTCCGCATCGGCAAATCCATCCTCCAGTGCGAAATCCCGCAGGACCAGATGCTCAAAC
>JANOWZ010000586.1:0-18961 GCA_031418155.1 Deinococcales bacterium | reverse complement strand
CTTCCAGAAGGTGTGACCGCGCTCGGACCGACAGAGTTTACCGGCAACGTCTCGAGCACCCAACCGCTCGTGGTCAGTGTGCCCGTCAAGGCGGATGCGCCCATCGAAGGAACGATTGAGGCCAGCCTCGAGAACAACTGCGGTGCAAGCGCCACGAGCGACATCGCGGTTTTGGGTGCGCCAGAGATCGAGATTGATAAGGTCGTCGATCAGGATTTGGTCAAGGCTGGCGATGAGGTCAACTTCACGATCACCGTGACCAACATCGGCAACGCCACCGCCGAGGATGTGCTCGTTGAGGACGAACTTCCCGCCGGACTCGAGGGCGAGAATCTGAGCGAGTCCATCACACTCGAGCCTGGAGAATCGCAGACGTTTGAACTGCCTGCTACCGTTGCAGAGGATGCAAGCGACACAATTGACAACACTGCCACTGCCACACTTGGCGAGACGACCGTTGACGCTTCCGCCGGAATCGTGATCGAACCGCCACCCGGTCCACCCGTAATCGAGATTGACAAGAGCGTGGACCAGGATTTGGTCAGCGCGGGCGATCAGGTCAACTACACGATTATCGTGACCAATAGCGGAGAGAGCATTGCCGAGGATGTGCTGGTTGAGGACGAACTGCCCGCCGGACTCGAGGGTGAAAACTTGAACGAAACGATCACGCTCGAGCCTGGAGAATCACAGACGTTTGAATTGCCCGCCACGGTCATGGAAGACGCGAGCGACACGATTGACAACACCGCGACAGCCACACTTGGTGAGAACACCGTCGATAGCTCGGCCAGCATCGTGATTGAACCACCACCCGTTGTCGTGCCACCGCCCGCCGCACCCGAACCACAGGCCGATGTCAGCATCCTCAAAGATGTGGCCCCGATCCTGGCCGAACCTGGCGACACGGTTGAGTACACGCTGGTGATCGAAAACAATGGCCCGGATGCCGCCGAAGATGTGATCGTCAACGACAACCCGCCGGAAGGACTCGAGATCATCGATGCCAGCAGCGATGTCGGCACCGCCGAAGTCCGCGACGGTGCGGCCTACGCCGAACTCGGCACGCTCGAGGCTGGTGCGAACGCCACCGTGACCATCACCGCGACCGTGACCGCCGAGGAAGAGGGTTTCCTCGAGAACGTCGCCACCGTCGAGACGAGCACGCCCGAAACAGACCTGGAGAACAACGAATCGCCCGCCACGCTCGAGGTTCGTTTGCCCGAGCCTGAACCGGTTGTGCCGGTCGTGCAAAAAGGCATTTTGGACTTCACCTCGATTGCCCAATCCTGCGGCCAAGAAGTCGATTTCCCATCCACCGTGACCGTCAATGGTCAGAGCGTCGCCACCAGCGAAAGCCTCGAACTTGATCCCGGCGAGTACGAAATCCAACCCGAGGATGTGGCTGGCGCAAGCGTCGAACCATTGTCTGTGACCGTCTTTACTGGTGAAACCACCACCGCCGATGTGATCTATGAACCTGTCTCCCGCGTGACCTTGACCGCCAGCGATGAGAACGTCAACGTTGGCGATGAAATCGTGCTCGAGGCGACCGCCGAAACCGACTTCCCCGGCGAACTCTCCGGTACGCTCTCGCTCGAGTTGCCAGACGGACTCGAGACCCAAGATGGCCTGAGTGTTGACGGCACGTACAGCGCCGACTCACCGCTGGTGCTGACCGTGGTTGCCAAGGCCACCAAGCAGATCAACGATGGCATCGTGTTTGCCACGCTGGACGGTTGCGACATCAGCGAGAACGTCGTGGTCAACGCCACCAAGGTCGCCGTGCCATTGCCACCGGCCAAACGCGAGAGCCAGATCACCTCACTCGCCAAGGTCACGGAGGCACCGGTCGGCAGCCAAATCGTGATCGCCAACAAATTGCCCGAGGGTGCGACCTACATCCCAGGCTCGAGCCGTCAGCTGACCCGCCCAGATTTCGATGTCAACGCGCAACCGGTCGATGGCATGTGGAACGCCTCCACCGACCAACCCTCGACACCGCTTCCCGATCCCTGGGTTTCCGGCGATACCCTCTTCTGGGCCTTGCCCGCCAACGGCATGACCTACGGCGTGACCTACCGTGTCGCCCACGAATCCGCCATTACTTTCCCACCCAACTGCCGCGCCGTGATCCTGGCGATTCCCGGTGGCAGCAGCGCCAACCAGTACCGCGAGAACGGCCTCGACCCCTCGAGCGCAGCCGGAAAACTGATCGGTCTGGGTGAATACCGTTTGTTGCAGGGCGAGAAAGCGTACCTTGATGCCTTCGCCGCCGCTCGACCAGCCGAACTCGGCGCTGCTCGAGTTGCCGTCGGTGGTCCCGCCGCTGGAATTCGCATCATCGCACTGCGCAACACGACCGAACCGGTCGATCAACCCAGCCTGCTGATCGAAGCCTTCGACAGTGAAGGCAACCCGGCCAACGACGAATTCGTGACCTTGACGACCTCGCCCGATCCATACGATCCAGATGCCTCGCCAGAGATGGTTGGTTATCAGGCGAAACTCGTGAACGGCAGCGCGATTGTTCGCCTGCAACCCGTCGGTCCCGGCCCAGGGCGCGATATCACGCAACCCGACATCACTGCCGAGGCCCGCATCACCAACTCGAGCGGCACGGTTTCCTCGAGCGCCACCTTCCGTTCAACAGACCTCAGCGGCCCAAGCCTCGCGCCGAGCAAGGCCGGGGTTGAAGGCTCGAGCCGAGGTTGGATCATCGTCGGTAACGGCGGCGCAGGCGTGAATTTCGGAGTTTCAGGCTTCAGTGTCGATGTCAGCCTCAAGGCGTTTGCACGCGGCGCAATCTTCAACGACATTCTCTTGACCGCCGCAATCAACCAAACCGCCGCCTACAATTTCAGCAACGAAAAGTTCACGCTCGATGGAACGCTCAACCCGTATGCCAACCCATACGAGCGCTATCCACTCCTGGGAGACTCGAGTCGAATCGGTGCGGATGCCCGTTCCGGCGACGGTTTCTACGTGCGCCTCGAGAAGGGCTTATCGAACCTGACCTACGGCACGGTCAATCCCGGTTTCCAGGGATTGCTGACCGATTACCAACCGCAGTTCACGGGTGCCACCGGCAACCTTGATGCTGGCATCTTCAATCTGCGCGGATTCGCCGCCTATGTCCCAAACGCCACGAAGTTCCTGCAAATTCGTGCTGACGGTACAATCGAGTACCGTGTCAGCAACGCCGCGAATACCGATGTGCCCGGAGCCGGTGTGGTGGCTGGCAGCGAACGCATCAGTGTCGTGACCTATGACCGCAATGCACCAACCTTGCGACTTGTGGAACGCCTGTTGGTCCGAGGTGCGGATTACACGGTTGATTACGCCAGCGGCACGATTACGCTCGCCAAACCGATCTACAGCACCGACCAAAATGGTGATTTGGTCTTCGTTGAGATTTATTACGCCGCAGCCGGTCCAGCCGTCAAACCCGATTGGCGTTACGGTGCGCAGGCGGCTGTCAACCTCGGAGCAGTTAACGTTTACGGCACGTACATCGGTGTGCAACCCAGCCTGGTCAACCTCTTCGGGATCGGTGCGAGTTACGCCGCCCAGGGCTTTGGCATTGCGCTCGAGGGTACGCAATCCGGCGGTAAGCTCGGCGTGGCTGGACGCTTAAATATGCAATCCGGTGGCTTTGAGGCGCAAATCCGTTACCAAGACCTCGAACCTGGCTACATCGACCCGACCACCACGCAACCAACGCAAGGACGTGCCCTGACCGCCGCCGCGACCATCGGTTCACCGGACGGTTTCAGCCTGACTGGACGCTTTGCACAGAACGTCAATTATCTCGCCGGTCTGACCAAGGATGCTGGAAGTCTCGAGGCCCGGTATGCCTTCGGACGTGATGGCTTCACAATTGCCGCCGGACTGCTCGGCAACGTCGACTTGAACAACAACGTCCAACTCTCGAGCAATTACTACGCTTCGCTCGGTATTCAAGCGCCGCTCGGACCAATCCGTTTGGGCTTGACCCAACTCCTTGGCCTGAGCAAGGGGACCGATGCACAAACCCTGGTCAGTCTCGACTACGCGCTCAGCCCGAACTTCGGGATTCGACTGGCCGACACCCTGACCTACCAAACTGCGGGCATCCGCCAGCAAATCTCGCTCGGTGCCCGAGGCAGCTTCAGCAACACCGAACTGCTGCGCACGGCGCTTGGCAACACGCCAGAGATTCCGAGTGCCTTCGGCACGACCAACATCGCCGCCAGTTACGACCTGGACACGGTAGACGGCAATGCCAGCCGCACTCGAGTCGGTGTGGACACCAACCTGCCACTCTCCACGAACTTCAGCCTGCTCTTGGGTGCAGAGGCGACCTTACCAGCGACCGGCAAGGCGACCTATGCTGGAAACTTTGGGGTGCTCTACAGCAGCGAAGCGATCAAAGGCAGCGCTCGAGCCGGATTCAGCTTGACCGATGACAAGCTCAAGCAGGTCTACACGCTCGGTGGCATTATCCAACCCTCGGACACGCTCGCCTTCAGTCCGAGCCTCGAGTACACGGTTGGTGGCAGCGAAGGTTGGGGCGGACGTTTCAGCATCGCCGGAGCCATCCGTCAGGAAGATTGGACGCTGGTCACGAACAACACCGGCAAGTTTGGCTTTTACGCCCCAGCCATCGGCAGCGCCTTCGAGGGTGAGGTGCGCTTCGGTTATCAGGCCGCAGAACGTCTGTTCCTGCGGGCCGGAATCGGTTACGGCCTCGCCGGTCCACGCTTCATTGGACAGATCGGTGGCGGCCTGACCTACTACTTCACCGACACGCTCGGATTGGGATTGAACGCCGCCTACCAGTTCTCGCCCACGTACAGCAGCGGCGGCAACAATATCGCCGCCACGAGCAACTTGGTCGTCGGCATCGAAGGCAGCCTGCGATTGCTGACCGGCCTGAACCTGAATGCTGGATTCAACATCGGCGGGATTGATTCCGGTGTTAACCCGTACCTGTTCAGCCCAGGCTTCTACGTCAGGCTCGAATGGAAGTTTGACGAACGCACCTTTGGTCGGTAAACGCTAAACAATGCAAGTCAACGCTCGAGGGTCGGAATCATCCGGCCCTCGTGTCTTTTTGGGCCATTCGGGAAGATCATCCAATCGATGGCGCATCTACCTGTTAGGCTACAGGCAATGTCTTGGTTCCAACGCCTCAAATCCGGTCTGACCAAAACCCGCTCGCAAATCACCCAAGCCGTCGGGTTGGCCGCTGATCCGACCGACTGGACGTTTGAAGAACTCGAGTTCGCGCTGATCGGTGCTGATGTCGGTGCGAAATACGCGGGCGAAATCCTTGAGGATGTCCGCGAACGGATGCGACAACTCGGGCAAAAAAACATCGGTGAGGCGCTCGCACAGGCGCTCGCGGTGCAACTCGAGCCGGATGCTTTCCGCGCCAAGCTTCGGCAGGCCGGATTCACACCGGATGCCCGCAAAAGTACGCTCGAGTTGAAGGGTAAGGTCGTGCTGATGATCGGTGTCAATGGTGTTGGCAAGACCACCACGATTGCAAAATTGGGCCAGTATTACCAAGCCACCGGCAAGAGCGTGATGTTTGCCGCCGGTGACACCTTTCGCGCCGCCGCCGGAACCCAACTCGGTGTCTGGGGCTCGAGGCTCGGAATTGATGTGATTCAAGGCCCGGACGGAGGAGACCCCGCCGCCGTCGCCTTTGATGCCGCCAGCGCCCGCAAAGCCCGAGGTGTTGACTTGCTGTTCGTCGATACCGCCGGAAGGTTGCACACCAAGCACAACCTGATGGAAGAACTGAAGAAGGTCAAACGCACCATCGACAAGGCCGATCCGGGCGAACCCGCCGAAGTCTGGCTGGTCTTGGATGCCGTGACCGGCCAGAACGGGCTCGAGCAGGCCAAAAAGTTTCACGAGGCGGTGGGCCTGACCGGTGTGATCGTCACCAAGCTTGATGGCACGGCCAAGGGCGGCATCGTCGTGCCGATTGTGCGCGAGTTGGACGTGCCACTGAAATTCATCGGTGTCGGCGAAAGCTCGGACGACCTTCAACCCTTCGATGCCAAAGAATTCGTCGAGGCGCTGCTTTCAGAGTGAATGTTCTCAGGGTGAGGCATCGCTCGAGGTTGACCTGATGATCGCCTCGTTGAAAGCCACAGCCAAACGCCTGAAGCGCGAGGTCATGACCCTATACTTTGTGGCAAGAGATGCACAAACGCCGTGGCTGGCTCGAGGTCTGGCGTTCCTGGTGGTCGGTTATGCGCTCAGTCCATTCGATTTGATTCCAGATGTGATCCCGATACTGGGATTGCTGGACGATCTGATCCTCGTGCCACTCGGGATTTTGTTGGTGCTGAAATTCGTGCCGCAAACCGTGCTCGAGGCCGCCCGAGAGAAGGCCGGTCAACTCGAGTCGCGCCCGATCAGTCGGACTGGCGCGGTGTTTATGGTGCTCGTCTGGTTCCTCACAGCGTTCCTGGTGGCTCGAGCGATCTATGGGTGGTCGCGTGAACCTTGAACTTTACTGGCGGGCCTTCTCGAGCGATTTCAATGAGGTTTCAGGCGCGACTGTGCTCGAGAATCGTGGCTTGCCGATCCTGGAGGTCAACGCTGGATACCCGACCATGCCCGGTCAAATCCTCGAGATCAAACGCTTCTATGCGGCTCGAGGTCGGCCCGCTGTCCTGATCCTGCCCGAAGGTTCAAACCTGGAACTTGAGGCCAGCAATGCGCAATTTTTGCCTCGTGCTGGGTTTGCGGTTCTTCCGTGTGAACCGGAATTTGAGCCAGATTGGCACCTCTGGCCCACGGTCGAACAGGTCAGTTGGGGTGCGGCTCGAGCCCTCGCGCAAACCTGGTGCGAATCGGTCGGAGCACGTGGCTGGGAGGCCAGCATCTCGAACGAAACAGCTCGAGTCATGCCCAAAAACCCGAGCATTCTGGCATATACCGCACTCGAGTCGGACCGTGTGATCGGCATGGGGTTTGCGCTGGACGGTCTACTGCATTGGCTGGCTGGGAATGCAAAAACCAAGACCGCCATCATCAAGCGGGCCGCATTTGATTCTGGCAATCCAGTCCAATTCAGCGTCAGCCTCGAGCAAGTGCCACAATTCCCCTTGATGCGAGAACTCGAGCGTCACGTGATCTGGGCCGAAACTTCAACAAGGTAGTCTCGAGCCCGCCGAATCGTTCCCGCTCTCACCCATCCTCATCATCGAAAACGAGAATAATGGTCTGGCCGTTGTGAGACCGCACGGCACATGGGGTGAGTTTTCTGACACGCGAAATCTGGTTGCCATTTGTTGTGCTCGTGATCCTCGGGATTGGCCTGCTGTCCGTCTCGAGCGTCGCACCCAGCCCGGACGTGTTTCAAAAGCAATTGATCGGTGCTGGCATGATGCTGCCCGTGTTTGGCCTGTTGATGTGGCTTGGTCGTCCGAGGCTTTACGCGGTCGCACTACCCTTGTACGGAATCGCCCTGGGCCTGCTGGTCCTGACGATGGTCGCCGGGACCGAAGTCAACGGCAATCGCAACTGGCTTGGACGCGGCTTCTTTCAATTTCAACCGCTCGAGTTTGCCAAGATTGCCCTGATATTGATGCTGGCACGAACCTTACGCAAACCGTTCAAATCTTGGCGTGAATACGGCCCGCTCGGATTGATTGCGCTGCCAATGCTCGGGCTGGTGTACGTGGGTACGGGCGATTTTGGCGGCACGCTGGTCTTGGCCTTCACGGTTTTCGGCATGATGCTGGTGCGTGGTGTTCCCTGGCCGCACCTGCTGGCCGGTGTGCTGGTGCTGGCGATCCTCGTCCCGACCGTGCTGGTGCCGAGGCTCGCGCCATACCAACGGGACCGCCTGACCACGTTTATCAATCCAGCCAAAGACCCTCGCGGAAAGGGGTATCAGCAGTTGCAGGCGATGATCGCCATCGGTTCGGGCGGATTGACTGGCAAAGGCTACCAAAAAGGCAGCCAAGCCCAGGGTGGATTCATCCCTGAGGCGCACAATGACATGATTTTTCCAGTCTGGGCCGAAGAACAGGGGTTTGTCGGTGCGTCCCTGCTGATTCTTGCGTATGCCTTTTTGTTTTGGCGCATGAGCATGATGGGTTTTGAGTGTCCTTCTGACACCGACCGGCTGGTGATCGGTGGCGTGATGGCAATGCTTGGCTTTCAAGTCCTCGAGAACCTTGGCGCGGCCCTCAGTGTGGCTCCCCTGACCGGTCTGACGCTGCCGTTGGTCAGTTCGGGTGTCTCGAGCCTGCTGGCGGTCTCGGCGGCGCTCTCTGTGGTCTACGTGGTGCATCGGGATCGGTTCAACGAGTTCGGTTAAGTGTTCGCCGCCACTTTCTCGAACCCAGGCTCTTTAATCGGCTTTGAGGGTCGGGTTAAACTCGCTCGAGAAAATCGTGTGCTGATCTGACTGGCACATTTGGGGGAACCTGCGTTGTCAAAAAAACTTTTGCGCCTGACACTTTCGATCCTCTTAACGCTCAGCCTGATACCGGCATTGTTGATGGCTTGGCAACGCATTCAATTCGAGCGCAACTACAACACGCTGGTCCTGGTGATGGATTACATCGACGTGCTCAGACAGGCCCGCGAGAACGGCCTGCCGGTCGAAACGCTGCTCGAAAAGTACAAGGCGCTCGGCGTTGGTGGCCTATCCGTTTACGAGGCCACCCTCGCCCGCTTGGTGCAAAACGATGCCGCCGTCTACCGTGACGGCTCGAGTTGGCGCAACGACCGGATTTCCCTGGGCCGCGATGTCAGTCAGATTCTGTCCCGTGAGTTTTACGCCCGCTCGATCATCGTCGGCACGGTCGAAGCGTTCGCCGCCAAGTACAAATATCAGACGCGCAAAGTCCGGGTCGATGGTCAGGATTGGATTGCCTTCCCGCTCGATGTGATTGGCAACCCCGCCGGTCCCGATTTAAGCCTGATTGCCAGGCTCGAGGGTCTGGGTTTGTTCATCGCGTACCGTCCGTTCGATCAACTCGCCGTGAGCGATCCGGGCGCGGATTTTCCGAAAGTGCCGTACATCATTTATGGTGGCGATTCGGTCAGCGGTTCGGCGGATGAGGCCAAACTCGAGAAAGTTCAGCAGCGCACGGCGAACACCATCACCGGTTTGGTCGAGGCGACCGAGCAGGCGGGCATTGATGTCATCACCAAGCGCAACCCGACGGTGCGGGTCTTTGCGATCCGTCCCGAATGGCAGGCGTTGCTGCAACCCGAGGAGGTCGCCAGCAAATTTGTGCTCGCCGCTCGAGAACGCAACCATCGTCTTCTTTACATCCGGCCTTTCTTGCGCATTGATCACACGGAAACATTTTTAAAGCAAATCAAGATTGGACTCGATAAAGCCCAATTGAAACTCGGCAAACCCGGTCCGCTCGAGTTCGCACCAAACCCAACATTGCGTCGTTTGAGCGTGCTTGGACCGGTGCTCGGCTTGGCATTGCTCGCAACTTGCTTCTCGAGCGCCTGGTTGGGTGTGCTTGTCGCCGTGGGCACGCTCGGATTGTGTTTGGTCGCTGGCGGCATCGGCTTCTCGGGCGTGGCGTTGCTGGCGGCCTGCGTCTTCCCAACCCTGGGGTTTGCGCTGGCTCGAGAGACTCCGATCTCATGGTTCAAGGCCACACTCGTCACCATCATGGGAGCGTTTTTTGTGGCGGCGCTCGGCACGTCACGCAACGAAATCCTGACGCTCGAGCCGTTCCGTGGCGTGGCATTGACGCTCGCGTTGCCACCGCTGTTGCTGGCCCTGGCAATGCTGCCGAACCAGGACATTCGCAAAACCCTGCGCGATCTCTGGAATGCCGAAATCAACCTCGGTACGCTGGGACTCGCACTGATCGCGTTGGCCGCGATTGCATTGGTGCTCTCAAGGCGCGGTAACACGCCCAGCGTCGGTGTCAGCGCGACCGAAGCGAAAGTTCGCGCGGCGCTGCAAGATTCGATCATTCGTCCGCGCACCAAAGAACTCTTGCTGCATCCAGCCGCACTGCTCGGCACGGCGAAAGGTTGGCCGTTGTGGTTCTCTAACCTGCTCTTGATTGCCGGTGTGATCGGACAGGGATCGATCATCGATTCGTTCGCTCACTATCACACGCCACTCTTGATCTCCCTGCTGCGCACCGTCAATGGCATCTTCTGGGGCGGTTTGATCGGCTTCATCATCATTCCCGTCAGTGTGATCCTGCGAGGTTTGATGGCACGGACCAACGGTCAACTCAGCGGATACACGGGCCGATGACTTTCGCTCGACGTTCCAAAGTACGGTCAGTGCTCGAGCAACGCCAACCAGATTTAACGGTCCTGCTCGAGCAGGTTCACAAACCGCACAACCTTTCGGCGATCCTGCGATCCTGCGATGCGGTCGGGGTGCTCGAGGCACATTGCGTGGCCTTGCATGGTCGCGTTCCAACCTTCAACGACACGAGTGCCAGCGCCGACAAATGGGTTCCGTTGCGGGTCCATGCGACCACGCCCGAGGCGATCACGGCATTGAAGGCTCGAGGAATGCAAATCGTTGCCACGCACCTCTCCGAGCAGAGCGTTGATTTTCGTGAAGTCGATTACACTCTGCCAAGCTGCGTGCTTTTGGGGGCCGAACGCTGGGGTTTAACGCCCGAGGCCGCCGAACTTGCCGATCACAATGTGATCGTGCCAATGATGGGCATGGTCTCGAGCCTTAACGTTTCGGTCGCCGCCGCCGTAATTTTGTTCGAGGCGCAACGCCAACGTGCCAAGGCCGGAATGTACAACTCCCCGCGCCTCGAGCCAGAAGTGCTTTCACGGCTCGAGTACGAATGGTTGTACCCTCGAGAGGCCGAACATTTCCGCACCCGAGGCGAACCGTACCCGGATTTGGGACCGCTCGAGGCCGACACGCCGATCAGAATTGGACTCGAGTAACCGGCGCATGGCGAACCTTCCCGATACGCTGAGGGTCGCCATAATCGCCCCGAACGAAGGCCCGGAGGCTGCCGCAATGCTCGAGCTTGAACGGATATTGCTCGAGGCAGGCAAGGTTCAACTCGTGCGTTTTGAGATGGCCGAACCGTTTCTGGAATTCATGCAGGATTTGATCAGTTTGCCGCCACATTTTGCACTGATCGCATCGAACAGCGACGGTCTCGCTTGCCTCGAGCAACTGCGTAAACTCGAAACGGGTCAGACCTTGCCTGCTGTGATGCTCGCCAGCGATTGGACCGCACCAATGCTGCAACGCGCCAGCCAGCACAACGCCACGTCCTGCGTCAGCGTTCCAGCCGATCCCAGCCTCAGGCTCGAGGTATTTAAGGCGTTGGTCACCTACTGGTGTTCGATCAACGAACCGGCGAATTAACCCTTCGAGTACCCAATCCAATTCAGGAAACTCTCGGTTCTGGAAACGCCACTCGGGGAACGCTCGAGAATCGCGGATTGACGCGCCTTCAAATCCTTCAATGCGGCGACCACGATCAAACTGACGATCACCAGCAGGCTCCATGAACTGAACTTGCCGAGGTCCACGACCTTCCAACCGTTCGTCTGATGCGGGTACAGCCAGGCACCAGAAATCGTTCCCAGGTTCTCGGCGATCCAGACGAAAAATCCAATCAAGACGAACGAGAGCGTCAATGGCATCCGGTACTCATGACCACGAACCCAGAAGAAGACTCGAGTGCGCCAAAAGATCGCAAATGCGAGTGCCGTGATCAGCCAGCGAAAATCTGGAATCCAATGGTGCGAAAAGAAATTGATGTACACCGCCAAAGCAACCGCGCTCGGGCTTCTCGAATTGGGCCAGCCGGTCAAACGCAGATCAAACCTGCGCCACGCCTGACAGATGTAGCTGGCGACGCTGGCGTACATGAACCCGCTGTAGAGCGGTACGCCACCGACCTTCGAGAGCGCATCCTCCGGGTAGGACCAACTGCCCAATTGCACCTTCACCAACTCGAGTGCGAGGCCCAGAAGGTGAAAGACACCGATCACTTTCATCTCGTCGGTGGTCTCGAGCTTGTAACGCCACATCAGGAATTGGGTCAAAATACAGACGATCAACAGGAAGTCGTAACGACCAAAACCTGGAATCAAACTTGACCACGGCACGAGTTTCGAGAACGCCAAACTCGAGAAAATCACGATCGGAAACAGGCAAGACAGCAATTCTTGCCAGGTGAACTCGAGCAGTTGAGCGAACCAGAATTGGAATTTCATCTGACCTCGAGTGTAGCCGCGACGCGATGAGCAAAAACTCACAGGCGAATCTGCAATGTCATTCTCGAGCGACAACCTGAAGTTCAGTTCAAGGTCGCAAATCAGCCTCGAGCGCATTGAACGCCGTCCAGGCACTCGATTGCAGCGCCGTCTGAACGCCTGCGAGCCCAGCAGGTGATGGTTTGCCGACCGGCGATTTCTGATAAAACGCTGCGTAATACGTGCAAGCCGCCAAGTACGATCCAGCCAAAGTGGCGTGATTGCCATCCGAGGAGTAAAGCACCAACTCTGGAAAGCTCGAGAGGCTGTTTGTCCAAGCGATCCCCACCGGCACCACGCCCGCGCCAATCTCGCTTGCAATCTCGAGCGTGGGTTTCGTCCAGTGCGGTTGCAACTCGAGCGGTTTGCCAAGGTCTTTTCGCGCCCAAGCCAAATGAAGCAGGGTTCGTGCCCCAGTTTTACGAATCTCGGTGTTGAACAAACGCACGAACTTGAAGTAATTCGCGGTTTGCTCAACCGGTTCGAGACTTTGAGGTTGCAACACGACCGCATCCCAACCGCCGCGCCGAATCATGGTGAGGGCATCGCCCGCGTTCCAATGGTTTTCGAGCGTAAAACCGGAACGCAAGACGCTGACGTACTCGAGCCTGCGATCCTCACTTCGGGCAAGTTCTGCGAGCAATCCCGGCACGTCATTGACCGCCAAGTGACTGTTGCCGATAAAGAGCACCCGCAAGCTTGAACCAGCAATGGCGTTGCAACCCGTGAGAAGCACGACGAGCAGGATCAAACGCAGGAGTCTCACGGTTTCAGCCTACGGTTCGTTTGTAGGGACGTTCAAGTTCGCCAGCACAAACGGTATGCTCGAGCCAGGAGAACACCGATGTCCAACGATCCCCAAAACGAGCCACAGAATACGGTCGAACTCGGCTTTGCCACCAACGCCGTCCACGCCGGAACCACCCGTGCCATTGGCGATCCGGTTGGCACACCGATCTTCCCGGTGATCGCCTGGGAATTTGATGACCTCGAGCATGCCCGTCACGTCTTTGCCACCAACGAGGGCCGTTCGTACTCGAGGATTCAGAATCCAACCACCGAAGTCCTCGAGACGCGCCTGACAGCGCTTGAAGGTTCTGCTGGAGCGATTGCGACCACGACCGGCCAGGCCAGCACCTTGCTCGCCATCACCACCTTGGCTCGAGCCGGGGATCATGTGGTTGCCACGGCCAGTCTGTTCGGCGGCAGCGTCGGACTGTTCAACAACGTCTTCCCAAACTTCGGCATCACCGCCAGTTTGGTCGCCAATGACCTGGAAGCGATTCGGGCCGCGATCAAGCCTAACACCCGAATCATCTGGGTCGAGATCATCGGCAATCCCGCTCTGGACGTGCCGGACCTCGAGAAGATCGCGGCCATTGCCAACGAGCACAAGATCACCTTCATCGTGGACAACACCTGGGGAGCGGTCGGCTACATTTGCCGTCCGCTCGAGCATGGGGCACATGTGGTCACGCATTCGTTGACGAAATGGGCATCCGGCCAGGGCTCGGTCATGGGCGGCGCGGTCATGCCCGGACACAGCCTCAACCTCGAGTCGAACCCGATTTTCACCACGCCAGATGCGAGTGGCAAAAGCCTGCTCGAAAATTTTGGTCAGAACGCATTTTTGACTCGAGCGCGAAACTTGGGTCTGTTGCAGATGGGCTTGACGCTCGCGCCACAATCCGCTTGGCAGATCAACCAGGGCCTCGAGACCCTCGCCTTGCGGGTGCAACGCGAATGCGATACAGCTTTGGAACTTGCACGTTGGCTCGAGACGCAGCCTGGAGTGGCTTGGAGTGGCTATCCCGGCCTGCCGAACCATCCTTGGCACACGAATGCCAGCAAGTACCTGCAAAACGGTTTCGGCGCGGTCCTGACCGTCGGCATTCAAGGTGGACTCGAGGGGACTCGGGCCTTCTACGACAAGCTCGGATTGATCCGCAAAGCCACGAACCTCGGCGATGTGCGCACGCTGGCGGTTCACCCTTGGACGACCACGCACGGACGACTGACCGACGCGGGCCGTGCCGGTGCGGGCGTGACCCCCGAGATGATTCGCGTTTCGGTCGGACTCGAGGATGTCCACGACCTTAAACGGGATTTCCGGCAGGCTCTCGATGCGATCCCAGCAGAATTGACGATGGTGGCAAAATGAAGTTCGATCATGTCCTCACCTCGAGTCAAGAACTGCGTGAAATGGCAGGCGAACCCAGTGGGATTGCCCGAGACAAACAGATCGACCACATTGACGGACACTGCGCCACATTTATTGCCGCCTCGCCGATGCTCGCCACAACCGATGCGATTGGACGCACCGATGTTTCGCCACGTGGCGACGCGCCAGGATTCGCTCGGGTGCTGGATCGCAAACACCTGGCCATCCCAGAACGCGCCGGTAACAACCGCATCGATTCTTTGATGAACCTTCTTGAGCGGGCAAATATCGGAATGCTCTTCATCATCCCCGGCATCCTCGAGACGTTGCGCGTGAACGGAACCGCCCAAATCGTGCGCGACCCACAACTCCTCGAGTCTTTTGTCGTTCAAAATAAAGTCCCCAAATTTGTGATCCTCGTTCGTGTTGAGGAGGCTTTCATCCAATGTGGCAAGGCGTTCAAACGCTCGGGTTTGTGGGAACCAACCACCTGGACGAACGCCAAAACGTTGCCGTCTCGGGCCGAAATGTTTTTGGCCCACGCGAACGTGACCGACTTGACCACCGAACAGGTTGACACCAATCTTGAAGAGGCTTACCGCGAACGGTTGTACTGAATCGGTTCGCTGCAATCAGATCAATACTCGAGGTGTACCATGCCAGAAGTTCAAACGCGGTTGATTGGGACACCCGATGCGCTCGATGCGTTGGTCTTGCACCTCGAGCGTTCAGGCTTGATTGTGCATCGCCGCTCGCGGCGGAAAGACGGTAAAGCCAAGATGCGCCAATACCTGCTGATCGATGTCAAACTAAACGACGGGCTAAACGCGAACCTCGAGCCAGAAGAGCGTTAGGATTTACAGCAACCCGAGCGTGATCACGATTTCCTGCCCGACAATAAACTCCTCGGCATCACCGACATGCAAGAGCACACAACCTCGAGACGAGTAAAACTCTTTGATCGCCTCCCAGGCATCATCCTCATCGCTGAAAACCGCCTCGAGTTCGAGATCCAAAACGGTCTCGAGCGGGTCTTCGTCGAATTCCTCGCTGCGCAAGGCTTCGCACAAGGACGTGAAGGTGTAACGGTCCAGCACTTCCTTGCGCTCGAGCACCCGGCCCATACTGACCCTGGAGATCAGTTGCTCATCCACCCAGGCGAAACGCTCGAGGGCATCATCGAAAGTGCTGTCAGAAACTTGAACGGTTTGAATCATGCTTTGGATTCTACGCGCAAGACCGATTGGCGTAAATGTGAGCGATTGCACCGGCCAAGATACAATCGAATCATGCTGCCCGACCTCGACCCGAATGCCAGCCTGAGCCTGCGCAAAGCTGCGATGCGTGATGTCAACGCCATGCTCGAATTAATCAAGTATTGGGCGGCCCAAGGCGCGATGCTCGAGAAGAAACGTGATCTGCTTTACACCGAGATTCGGGATTTTTATTTGATGGAAACCTTCGACGGTGGCGTGGCGGGCACGGTGGGCTTGCACGTTCTCTGGCATGACTTGGCCGAGATTCGCTCCCTGGCAATTCATCCGAATTTTCAGGGCAAAGGACTTGGCAAAAACCTGGTCCTAGGGGTGGAAACGGAAGCTCGAGCCTTGGGGATTTTGCGCTTGTTCGCCTGGACGCTCGAGCCAGAATTCTTTGAACGTTGTGGTTATCGGCGTATCACTACCGAAGAGTTACCGCCGAAGGTTTACAAGGAGTACGACAAATCTGCGATGCTCAAAGTTATCGGCTGATCTTGGATTTCTGGTTCGAGATTATTTCAGCTTCAACCATTGCGCACTCGATGGCACCCCATCGCTGTCCACTGCGAACAGCATGTAGTTGCCGCGCAAGGCCAAGTTGACATTGGCCGGCGCGGTCACGGTCAAGGTGTTTGCGCTCGCTTTGACAAACTTCAACTCGAGCCTGCGTTGTGTCATGTCAAACGCATGTGTCGTTGATCCAGGGCTAAGTAAACTGAGCATCTTGATCGGTTTGGCGCTTTTGAGGTACACGGTGAACTCCTCGCCGTAAGTGATCTCGCGTGTAGTCGTGTAAGCCAAAGGCCGTGTACCGTTCTCGAGGGTGCGCAATGAACCATCAGGGTTGAAGAGGTACGGCGGTAGGAACGTTTCGGCGGTTTTTTGTCCGGGCGTGTTGAAGCCGCCCATCGAGAGCACCGCTCCACTCGGCAGCAACAGGGCGGTCGAATGGTAATTGCGGATCTGGGTTTGGCTCGAGAGCACCGTCCATTCGCCCGTCGTGGCATTCCAGAGTTCGGCGGGATAGGCCGGGTTGCCATCGCTGTTGCCGACACCCGTGTTGCCACCGATCACCAAGACGTTCCCGTTTGGCAGGATCAGCGCATTCAAGTTGCGACGCCCGAAATGCATCGAACCTGTCGGGGAGCTTTTGCCGCTACGCAAGTCCACCACCACCGCCGTTTTTGAGGCTGGAGCCCCACCGCCCATGACCAGCACTTTGCCTTCGCTGAACATCACACTCGAGCCGTAGTTACGTGCCTCAAGGTCGCGGCCCGCTTGAATATCGGTCCAAGAACCCTGGCCGGAGGGGTCAAGCACCGCCATTTCCGGGGTTGGGCCGCTGTAAAACACGCCACCTTGCGGTGCGATATGCATCCACGGGTAGTACGGAACAAACTTTTTATTTGCACCGGTCAGTGAACGCCAGGTGCCGTCCTTTTGATACACCTCCTGCAAACGAATGGCGGGTGTTTCGTTCTGAACCTTGACCCCGGACGAGACCAGCATCTCTCCGTTGGGCAGGAGCGTCACGGTCGGATACCAACGCTCGAGCGACATCTTCGGCAGGATGCTCCATGCCCCGTTTGTTGTTCGTAGGAAAACATCGTTGATGGCGGGCCAGTTGCCGTTTGCGTTGGCCGGTTGCGCCCCGCCCGCCATAAACAAATCACCAGATTCGGTAAAGGCGTGTCCATTGCCAAACATGTCACCGTTCGTGCCAGATTTCATTTGCGTCGGCGTGTGCGTCCCAGTGCTCGGCGAGTATTCATCGACAAAAGTGATGCCTTCGTTGGCCTTGACGTAAGGGCTGTTCCAACCCCAGGTCAGCACGCTTGAGCGGGCCTGAGCGTCTTTTGGGGGCAGCAACGTGGCATGAATCGAGATGACCGGCCATTGTTGGGGCTCGAGCCACAAACCGCTGCCGGATCGTGTTTGGGTCGTTGCAGGTGCGGTGAGTGCTGAGGCCGGGATTTCTTCGGGTTGCACCTCGAGCGTGGGCAATGGCGTGATGGTTTCCTCGATGTTCGGGTCTGGCTTCGGCTCCGGTTTGACCGGGGTGGTCGCATTGGCTGGATTGCTCGGATTGGCTGGATTGTTCGGACCACAGGCCAGCAGGGAAAGCACCAGCATGGCTGCACTGGCGAAACGCGAGGCTCGAGACAATGAAGACACGCCCTGTTGTAGGTCTAGCGGTTTAAGGCCAGATCAAAGTTGGTTTTTGAATTGAACACGCATGGACCCCCAACGTTATGATTCACGGGTGAGTGAACGCAAAACCATCTTTGAGGGTCGGGTCGTCAAGCTTTCCATCGAAAACGACAAATGGGAAATCATTGAGCACAAACCTGCCGTGGCGATTCTGGCGCTCGAGCATGGCAAAATGCTTTTGGTCAAACAGTTTCGGCCCGCGATTGGGGATTTTGCGCTCGAGATTCCGGCTGGCTTGATCGAACCCGGCGAGGAACCCGAATTTGCCGCCGCCCGAGAATTGTCCGAGGAATGCAACCTCGGTGGCGACCTCGAGTTGCTGAGTTCGTTTTATTCTTCGCCCGGATTCACGGACGAAAAAGTGTTCGTTTTTGTGGCCCGAAACCTGTACCCGGCCATCGGCACGCCCGACGATGACGAGGAGATCGAAACCGTCTGGCTCGAGCCACAATTATTGTTGGATGGTGCTCGAGATGGCACGATCAAGACGGCTGGACCGGCGGTGGCGGCGGCGTTTTACGCGCTTGGATTGGGGAAAGCTTAAATGCTTGTTTATCAGAATTCTTTGGACCGACCTCACACGCCGAGCGCGGTGGCGATTGGTTCATTCGATGGTTTGCACCTTGGGCACCAGCGTCTGCTCGAGGAATTGACGGCACTGGCACATCAACACCGCGTTCCGAGCGTGGTGTACACCTTTGACCAACCGACCCGCGTTTTGTTGCAAGGCTCGAAATTCTTATATTCGCTCGCCGAAAAACTCAAAATTCTCGAGGAATTGGGCGTGGACGAAGTGATCGCTGTCCCATTCACGCGGGAGTTCTCCTTGCGTCCCCCCGAAGCGTTTCTCGAGGATGTGCGTGCCCTGCAACCGGTTGGGATCGTCGTTGGTGATGATTTCCGTTTTGGTCATGACCGGGCGGGCGGGCTCGAGGAGTTGCGCGGCGTGACCGGCCATCTGTTGGCCTTGCCGATGCACATGCTGGGTGGCGAGGCGGTCAAAACCTCACGCATTCGAGGTTTGCTCGAGGAATCCAATGTCGCCTCGGCTCGGGCTTTGCTCGGTCGTCCATACACGGCGCGA
>JANOWZ010000585.1:0-2862 GCA_031418155.1 Deinococcales bacterium | reverse complement strand
CCAGGACGAGTGCGTTCGTGCAAAGCCGCCTCGAGTCCTTCGAGTGAGCAGCGTTTGCGGATGCTACCAACGGTTGATGCTGAGGTGTTGAGGGCTGCGCAGATTTCTGCATCGTGTTTGCCTTGGTCGAGTTGCAATAGGATTCTGGCTCTGGTGATGACTCGAGTGTTGTGCGTGCCAGATCGGGTGATTTGGTTGAGGGTGTTGCGGTTGGTGTTGGTGAGTTGAATTGGGTATTTTTTTCGTCTGGGTGCGCGTGTTTTCATGCGCTTAGGTTAACCCGTGATCTCCACTGTGGTCATGCACTAGGAATACAACACTCTCGAAGAGTGTTGACACCTTTGGTTGGCTTGAAGGTTTGTCGAATTAGGCAGGTAACCGGTTGGACCTGAGTTTACATGAACAAACATGTTTAGTGTAGATATTGCATATAGATTACGTTCCAGACGCTCAATTCTCGAGCAGCACCACGTCCAGAATATCCGTCAGTACCCGTACACGGTCCCCGTTCACCTCGAGAATGCTCGAGAGTTTCGTGCGCCGTTCTCCAATCTTGAGCCGGTCATCTCGGTTTGGGTACGCGGCGAACCAGTCGGCCAGCGTGCCGTCAAAGCCTTTCTCGCGGTCCTGGAAGTACACCACCGCCCGGCGGAACAGTTTCGGCAAAATCAGTTGCTTCTCGGTCACATCCTCGAGCGTGCCCAACGTGAATTCGTTCGTGCTGTCCGTGGCCCACACGCCCCGTTTCTCGCGTCGGGCGGATTCGGTGATCGTTCGGAATGCGGCGCGATGCTCGGCAGGTTGGCTCGAGTAGACCGTGTAGTACGCCATGCCCGTCTCGAGCATGTGCGCGTTGATTGAGTGGGCCAGCAAGTCCGTGCTGACGGTGACTCTTGATCCATCCTCGAGCTTGCCCGTGTCCTGCTCGAGCAGTGCGTAACTGACTGGTCGCCCGTACACTTCCGCCGCTTGTGCCAGGATCGCGCCGCGAATTTCTTTCGGACTCGAGGTTTTGACCTGCAATCCTTTCGGCGTGTACGTCACGCTCGAGAATCTGAACCAGGAGAGCAGCGCATCCCTGGGTGCCTTGCTGAACGGTTGGGCCACGTTCTCGTAATGCAATTCTGGCGCGTCGATCCCCTCGAGTCGCAATTGCACCGTGCCATCTTTGTTGCTCGGTTCGATCCGGTTCGCCCGTTTGAGTTTTTGCAACAGGTCTGGCCGGTCGGGTCGGAAACGGATGGAATCCCCGTCTGGTTGCTTCCCTTCGATCACGAACACACCATGCAAAACCAGGTACGCCTCAAGCGTGCTGGTTTTG
Organism: Deinococcales bacterium; assembly: GCA_031418155.1. GTDB lineage: Bacteria > Deinococcota > Deinococci > Deinococcales > JAAFIG01 > JANOWZ01. The sequence continues at coordinate 1,541 of JANOWZ010000585.1, read as the reverse complement.
CATGGAGTTGTTTTGACCGTGCGTGCTCGAGGAGATGATCGCTGCGAAGACGAAGAGGATGCCGACGAGGGTTCGTTGCACCCGAGCAGTGTCTCACGGGCTGGGGCTTCGCGTTGTGGCTGGGTGACGCGCTTACTGTTGGGTGGTCAACGGTTGGATCGTCACGTCAGTGATCTCCAGCGTCGAACCGGGGACCGATTGCGTCATAACGCTAACTTTCTGGTTGTTCAAGTATGCCGTCAACAGCGTGTTTGAGATTTTGATGAACAGTTCCACCTGGGATTGCACTACAGGCTCGGGTGCGCCTTTTCGCATGGCAATCGGTTGGCCGTCACCGACCGGTGCGAGGTGGATCACCAGTTCGGCAGAGGTTGGCCCTCCCCGCCCGTACATTGAGATGAAGGCGATGGTTCCTTCTGTTGTCCCTATGGTTTTGGCGGCCATCTTGTCCTCCTGGCGGGATGCTCAGTTGCCGGGGTTCTGGCGTTTGCGCTCAAACGGGAATAAAAAACCCGCCATCTCTGGCGGCTGATAAGAACAGTGTATCTCGAGTTGCGTTATTCGTCAAGGTTATGCACTCGAGAGCCGTCTGGGACGGTGTTTTCTTGTCACCTCTGCCATCTTGAGAATTCTAGGTTTATGGGTTTCCAGCCTGTTTGTTGGACAAAATCAGCACTGATGTATATGATGTATACATGACCATGATCCGCAAGCAGTTGTACATTGACCCTCACCAGGACGCGGCTCTCAAACGCAAAGCCCGCGAACTCGGCCTCAGCGAAGCCGAACTCGTGCGTCGCGCCCTCGATACAATCCTGACGGAAACCACGCCAGCCATGCCAGCACGCCCATCTGTCTTGCAAGCACTGCTCGAGGATGCTCAAACCCTGTCCGTCACGCATCCCGCGCCAGAAGGGTACGTGTTCAAACGCGATGATGCCTACGACGACGAATCCCGACTCGAACGCTGGAACATTCGGAACTGACCGTGCGTTACCTGATCGACACCAACATCCTGATTCACCCGCTTGACGCTCGAGACCCGATCAAACAGCAACGCGCCGTTCAAACCTTGTTGCAACTTGATGGTCGTGGCGATGCCGCGCTTGCCGCTCAAGTCTTGGCCGAGTACGCGAATGTCTCGTTGAAAAAATTTGGCTTGCCTGCCAACAACGTCTACCAGCACGTGCAAGGGTACGAGACCAGTTTCACCGTGTACCCGCTCACGCCTGCGGTGGTGCTCGAGGCGGTGCGTGGCGTGCGCGACCATCGCCTCGCGTATTACGACGCGCAAATCTGGGCGGTGGCCAAACTGCATCAAGTGCCGGTGATTCTTTCCGAGGATTTCAACTCGGGCGGCACTTTGGAGGGTGTGCATTTTTTGAATCCGTTCGATCCGGGTTTCAATCGCTGAGGGTCTGATTCCCCGAGGCTTGACCTCGCCGTGAGCGAATAGGTCTTACGATCAGGTGTGAGCGAGTACATTCACAAAAGTCACAATGTCAGTGTGCTGATCTACCACCTGGTTTGTCCTGCAAAGT
>JANOWZ010000584.1:0-4785 GCA_031418155.1 Deinococcales bacterium | reverse complement strand
CCCAACCTTGGCGATGCTGGCGTTGATGACTTCCAACCAGGCTCGAGCGCTGGCCTCGACAATATCGGTGGCGACACCATTGCCGGAATAGACAATCTCGCCGACCCGAGCCCGAATTGAAACCTCGCCGAGCGCTTCGCTGTTTTCGGTCACGGCCTCAATGCGATAACTCTCGAGGACTGGATAGACGGTTGTGACCGCATTGATGGCTCGGTACACGGCATCAACGGGGCCGTCACCACTCGCGGCGTGTTGTTGCGGACCCTGCGGCGTATCGAGCGTCACGGTGGCCGTGGGGATCACGTGCGTGCCCGAAAGAACCTGAATGCTCTCGAGCTTGAAGGTTTCTGGCACGTTCGCGTCTTGCGTTTCGACGAGCGCACGAATCTCCTCGGTGTTCATTGCGCCCTTGCGATCCGCGATGTCTTTGAAGCGTTTGAAAAGCATGTTCACCGCATCTTCGGTCAGGCCATGATCGGCGACCGGGGTCTGCAAGTCGTAACCCATGTCCTCGAGCGCCTTCTTGAAGGCTGCGCGGCCCGAGTGTTTGCCCATGACCAACACGCCCGCCTCGCGGCCCACGCTGGCGGCATTCATGATTTCGTAGGTTTCTTTGTTCTTCATCACGCCGTCCTGATGGATGCCAGCCTCGTGCGCAAAAGCGTTGTCACCCACAACTGCTTTGTTCGGTTGCACGACCATGCCGGAATGACGGCTGACCATGCGTGAAGTGCGGTAAATCTCTTTGGTCACGGTTTGCGTTTGCGCCTGGTAGTAATCGCCTCGCGTGTGCAGCGCCATGACGACTTCCTCGAGACTGGTGTTTCCGGCGCGTTCACCAATACCGTTGATGGTGCATTCGATTTGTGTCGCACCGTTTTCGACGGCGGCGAGCGAGTTGGCCACCGCCATGCCCAGATCGTCATGACAGTGCGTGGAAATATGCACGTCGCGCCCGCGCACCACCTCGTCCCGAATGCGAGCAATCAATTTGCCGTACTCGAGTGGCGTGCCATACCCGGTCGTGTCAGGAATGTTGATCGTGGTTGCGCCCGCTTCAATTGCGGTGTTGAAAACGTTGATCACGAACTCGAAATCGGCCCGCATCACATCTTGCGCGGAAAACTCGACATCATCGCAGAAGGTCCGGGCGTAACGCACCATCTCATCGGTGATCTCGAGGACTTGTTCGGGCGTTTTTTTGAGCATGTACTCAAGGTGAACTTTGCTGGCGCTGGTGAAGGTATGAATCCGCCACTTGTCGGCAATATCCAGTGCTTTTGCGGCGCGTTCAATGTCGGCCTTATGCGTGCGGGCAAGGCCACAAATCACTGGTCCGCGAATCTCTCGGGCAATGCGGTTGACGCAATCGAAATCACCTTGACTGGTGATTGGAAATCCTGCCTCAATAATATCCACGTTCATTCGGGCCAGCGCGTGTGCAATCTCGAGCTTCTGTGGCACGGATAAAGCCACACCTGGGGATTGTTCGCCGTCGCGGAGGGTGGTGTCAAAAATTTGGATGTGACGCATGGTGGGCTCCTTGGGAAAGTGTGGGGTTCTGGGTTAGGGATGCTGAGTTTGAATCTCGAACCTTGATGGTCGTTCCGAGTGTGTGTTGGCCCTGGCTTGCTTGTGCTGAATCATACCGACCTCGTGAACATCAAAAGAAAACGACCCTCGAAACACTCGAGGGTCGCACATGGCCTGAAAAAAGACTAAGCCGCGACCCGTGAAACTAGGGCTAGGACGAGGCTGGTTGGCACGTGTTGCATCTGAGGTCACGGTATCAGTGAACTCGAGGTGGTGTCAAGTTTTGAATTCCGAATGTGCTTCCCGCAACCACGGATGCACAACCAGTAAATTCGGGCTCGAGATCAGGTACTCGAGAAAGAATCGGATTCCAGCATCCAAACCATGCTCAAGCGTGGCGAGCAGGTTGTTCAGGTACGGTGGGGTTCCCGGTTGATCCCAGGAAATCTTGTCCGCCAGAAAAACCACGCGATCAAACTGGCTCGAGTTGGCTTTCAGGGTCGTGTGGCACTCGATGGCGCTGAGCACACGGTCATCACGAATGCCGAACAAGTCTCGAGCAAAAACCTTGCCGTGCTGCTGGTGCAAAATCATTGGCACTTGATCCTCTTCCGGGCAGATTGGCAAGCCAAGTGCTCGAGACAGCGCGACCCGTTCGGCATTCGGCACGATCACGGCGATGTCGTGCAGCATGCCTGCAACCTCGGCGGTGTTCGTGTCCAAACCAAACCGCTCGGCCAGCGTTCGCGCCTCGAGCGCCACAGCGTTGACGTGTGTTGCGATGTGCAGGAAGCCGTGATGCTCAAGGAAGGCGGGTGCATCACGCAATGTGTCGCCTGTGAATTGGAAATCTCGAGCCCACTTAAACACTTCGGGGTGGACTGGCTGGATCACGGTTTGACTTCTGGGGCGCGATCCACCCGTGGCGTGCCGCCACCGCCAATGTTGCTGGCCGTGTTGTTGTTCACCACCTGTAACGCGGGCCAGAGCCTTGCCAAATCCTCGCCGAAAGCGTTGCCATCTCGAAGGTCTTTGGCCTGCTTGAACCCGTAACCCCACTTGCTTTTGAATTCGTCCGCAACCCGTCCCGCTGGGCCACGCTCGAGGTTGAGGATCACCATGTCGCCAGCGGTTTCGTCCACCACATACGCGCCGTAATTTTTGAAGGCCGTGGCGATGATTCGGGCCGGTTCGGTGCGCAGTTGCAGCACATCGTAATCTGGTTTTAAGGCCAGCAACGCACCCATCTCGAGTGCCGGGACTTTGCCCTGATAATTCGTGTCCGCACCGCCGTCGGATTTGCGGGCGGGCCAACGAAATCCCTTCGTGCCATCGTCGTTGTACGCCAAGTACAGCTTGTTGTTGACGGATACTTTCATCGCGTGACGGATTGCTCCACCCGGTACAAGTTCGCCAAGCCGGATGGTTCCACCCAGGCTCGAGAGGCCGCTGCCGCCATGAGCGCCTTGTATACCATCACCGTAAACATCGCTGCGAGGGTACTCGTAATGCGAGGTGGCATACGTACCCGCAACGCAACGGTGAAATGGTTGGGTTTGGTACATGGTGCGTTTGTCCGGCAGCATGATGGCAGCAACGCCATCGGGCAAGCCCTGTTCGTGCGGGTACGTCCAATCGCTCGGCAGGGGCAGGCGGGTGATCAGCTTCGGTGGATTTGGCAGTTTGCCTTCGGCAAGACAACGTGCACCAGCACTCGAGTCGCTCCAATCTTTGAGGTTCTCAAACACGTCTGTTAAGGGGGCATCTGGCATCATGACCACGACGATTTCTTGCGGAAAACTACCCCAGTAAGGATCGGCTTGCAAACCCGAGGGTACGTACTCGGCGTTGTTGCCAATCGGGGTGTTCCAAATGCTGTTGCTGGAAAATGGCCAAAGCCTTACGTCTCGAGTGGCTGGTGTCGGGCCGGGTTCGCCCGTGCCGACCGGTCCACTGTTCGCGTTGCCGTTCAAGGATTGCAAGATGTTGCAGGCGCTCAGGATGGTGATGCAGGCAAATGAAAGTAATGTCAGTAAGAGAATGAGACGGGAATGCATGGCCTCGAGATTAAAACAAGAACCCTTCAATTTGGATGTAGTCACGATGAGGGGCGCGTATACTCGAGGCTCGAGCCTGAAGCTTGGGTTCGCAAATCACTTATGGAACTTATACTGAACCGTCACCCAGACCACTACCCGCTCGAGGGTTATCGCCGCACCCAATTGCTCGAGTGGGTCTTCTCGCAGGGCATCTCGAGTTTTGATGAGATGCGAAACCTGCCCAAAGCCTTGCGTGACGAACTCAAACGCGATTTTCGTCTGGACCCATTCGCCAAGGTTGAGGCGTTTGAATCCTCAGACGGCTCGAGCAAGTATTTGTTCACGCTGCCGGATGGTTTGCAAACCGAAGCCGTGTTCATGCCCTACCAGGACCGCAACACGATCTGCGTTTCAACGATGGTCGGTTGCCCTGCCGGTTGTGCCTTTTGTGCCACGGGTCGCATGGGGTTTGGTCGCAACCTGACCCCAGGCGAGGTGATCGGTCAGGTGCTCGAGGCCGCCCGAGCCCGTGGCATTGCGCCCCGAGAGATTCGCAATTTGGTGTTCATGGGCATGGGTGAACCCCTGCTGAATTATGACAACACGCTCGAGGCGGCCCGAATCATGCTGCACGAGGACGCGCTCGGCATGAGTTCGCGCCGGGTGACGCTCTCCACCGTTGGTCTGCCCGACAAGATCGTGCGTCTCGCAAGTGAAGATGTCGTGGTCAAGCTCGCCATTTCATTGCACGCCCCAGACGAGGAGACTCGGCGTGCGATCATCCCGACCGCGCACGCGCACAGCATCGAAAGCATCATCCAGGCCGCCCACGAATACCAGGCCCGATCCCGCCGCCGCGTGACCTTCGAGTACGCCATGCTCGAGGGCGTCAACGATGCCGTTTGGCAGGCCGAACTGATGGCGGATTTGCTGCGCGGACTGATCGCGCATGTCAACCTGATCCCGATGAACCAGTGGGACGATTCGGGTTTTCGTGGCTCGAGCGAAACGCAAATCCAAAAATTCGTCGATGCGCTCGAGGCGCGTGGCGTGCCGGTCAGTGTGCGCCGTTCTCGAGGTCGGGATGCGGGTGCGGCCTGCGGGCAGTTGGCGTTGAAACGTCCGGGTGAAGTGGCAATCAGCAATCAGCAATAAATGTTTCGCATCAGGCAAGCCTGAAATCTGCACTCCCGTAGTGGCAAGGCTCGCCTTG
>JANOWZ010000583.1:0-3319 GCA_031418155.1 Deinococcales bacterium | reverse complement strand
TATCACCAATGGCGTTGACCACGATGGTCACGGGCATTCCAACCTGAAGTGAGGGCAGGTCACTTTCGGCCACACGGTTCTGCACGACCCAACTCGAGAGGTCGGCGATTTGCGCGACGGCGCTCGAGGCGGCGACGGCTTGTCCTTTGGCAACTTGCAATTCGATCACGCTGCCGGTCATTGGACTGCTGACGACCGCTGTGGCGATTTGTTCGTTCAGGCTTTTGAGTTGAAACCTTGCCACCTCGAGTTGCGCTTTGGCGTTCGACACGGCGAGGGTCTGCGTTTGGGTGGCTTGCGTGGCGCGAAGTCGGGCACTCTCGAGGGCGCTGCTGGCGCGTTGCAGAGCGTTGCGTGCGGCCTCGACTTGCTGTGCGGCGGCGACACCGAGTTTGAAATCTGCCTGAATCAATGTCAGTTGCCGTGTGGCTTGTGTCACCTCGAGATTCGCCTGTTTGACCCCATCTTGCGCAAGGCGAACATCGGATGACCTCGAGCCGAGTTGCAAATCTTTCAGGCCCGCCTCTGCCGCCGCGACTTGTGTTTTCAGCGAGGCGACTTGGGTTTGCAATGCGCTCGTATCGAAGCGCAAGAGCACGTCGCCCTCCTCGACTTCCTGGCCCGCTTTGACCAGAAGCTTTGCGACCATGCCACCGTTTTTGGTGTAGACGGTCGTCTGGTTTCGCGGGAAGATTTGCCCCGGCGCGTTGACAATCGATTGGACATCACCGAGCTTGACCTGAATGGTTTTGACTGGCGCGGCCTGTGCTGCTGATGGGCGCAGGCCAAACCACCAGAAGGCCCCACCGCCCACAGCGAGCACGAACAGCGCGATCAACCAATTGCGCACTACTTCACCTCCTGCGGGGCCGCCAACTCGAGGCTGAGCCGGGTCAGGTAGGCGCTCTGTTGCGCCTGAAGCAGCGAGTACCGCGCCTGTTGCAAACTCAGTGAGGTGCCCTGCACTTGCAGCCTCGAGATGGTTCCGGCCTTCTCTTGCGCCTGCGCGGTTTTCAGGGCCGTCTCCTGGGCGGCTGTGGCGGCCTCAGATGCATCCAGGGCCGCCTGAGCGCTGAGGGCATTGACGTAGGCTTGCTCCGCCGCCTGACGTGCCGTGAGCGCCTGAGATTGAAAGTCGAGTTGCGCACTCAGGAGCGCTTGCTTGGCGACGCTGCGCTGATTGACCGGCGTGGAATCCGTTTGCGCCTGCTCGAGTTTGAGCTTGGCGACCTCAACCGCGCCAGATGCTTTGATCACGGGCGGAATCTTCAGGGCTGCGGCCTGAATCGCTGGCAATCCTGGCACGGCACTCGAGGCGGGAACCTTCGCGTCCAAGGCCGGTAACTCCTTGAGGTCGAGCAGGTTGCGCAAGAGTTCGCGCTGCACCTTCAATTGCACCTCGTCCACCTTCAAATCTTGCTGCACCTGAATCAACGCCGCCTGTGCCTGTTCAACCGCGAGCGCCGTGCCACTGCCGAGCTTGACCCGTTCTTTCGCCACGCCAACTTCGGTCTGCGCAAGGCTGGCTCGGCCCTGATCGAGTTTGAGTTTCGCCTCGCTTGCCACGACGTTGAAATACGTTTGCGCCATGTTGACTCGGGTTTGCAATCGGGCCTGCACGAGGCTCGACTGCGCCTCGCTGATGCTGCTCTGCGCGGTCATCAGATCGGCCTTGAGCGTGGTCGGATCGGCCTGCAGTTGGCCCAGGACTTCTTTGGCGGACTCGAGGTTGGCGACCGCAATTTGCACGGTCAACGCCTGCGGAGATTTTGCCAAGAGGTTCGATAAATCCATGCCCGCCTGTGCCGAAATCACGGCTGAGAATGTCAGGCCGAGGGTGATCCACAATGCCATTCGTTTCAACTGTGTCTGATTCATATGCCTCCCAAGCCCAACACCGCGAGAAGTTGATACCGATCCTCGAGCAACCGGGTTTGCGCCGCCAACAAATTGCCTTGTGCCGCCTCGAGTCCAGCCCGCGCCGCGAGTTCATCCAATGGACTGACCGCGCCGAGTGCGAGGCGTTGTTTGACTTCATTCAGGCTGCCCTCCGCCACTGCTTTTGCCTCCTGTTGCAGCAGCAGGTTTTGCGCATCCAACCGCGCCAGTTCGATGGCGCTCTCGAGTTGATAGCGTGTGTCCTGACGGGCCTGCTCGAGTTGGGACTGCGCGTTTTCGATGCCGATGATTGCGCTGTCTCGAGAGGCATCGGTCGTGCCACCGTCCCAGACCGGAATGTTCGCGCCGAGCGTCAGCGTGGTTCCAGACGTACTCGGGTTGGCGGTCAGCGGTTGGTAGTTGACCGTGACTTGCGTGTTGAAATCGGGCACGCTCAAGTTGACGTTCGCACCGAACTGGTCGCTGGTCAAGCCCAGGCTCAGGCTGAAACCGCGCAGGTTCTTCTCGAGTTGCAATTGTGCCTGCGCGAGTGCGATCACCGCTTGCGCCACCGCTGGACACTGCTCGAGTTTTGGTAAGACTTGCTCAAGGGTGGGAACAGTTTGTACCTCGTTCTGTAGAACGGGTCGTCCTGGCAATGCCGCCAATCCGAGTGCTCCGGCCAGACTCGAGCGTTTGTCGCGCCAATCCGATTCAGACCTGTTGAGGTTCTGCTGCGCCGTGCTCAGGCTCAAACGAGCATTCAAAACCTGCGTGGCGGTTGCCGATCCGAGCCGTTGCTGTTCCTCGAGCACGCTGGTTTGTTTTTGCGCCAATTCGAGCAGCACCGTGTTCTGGCCTCGTTGCGATTCGGCGACCAAGACTTGCCCATAGAGTTGCACCACCCGGCGCGTCAGGTCGCTCTGCGTTTGTCGCAATGAAATTCTGCTGGACTCGAGGTTCAATTCCGCCTGTCTCACGGCAATGACCGCCGCACTCGAGGTTCCAAGCGGCACGTTCACGCCAAGGTTCAAACCGACACCGACTGGATTCGCCGCGACGGGATTGAGCCAGGAGTAACTGACCTGCCCGCCAACATCGACCTTCACCCCGGCCTGGGCTTGGGCCAATCGCAAATCGGCCTCGGCCTGACGAAATTTTTGTTTGGCCTGAATGACCGTTGGAGCCCGTTCGATCCGACCGAGCGCGTCACTCAGCGCGAAGCTTGCTTCCTGGGCTCGAGTCGGCACAAGGCCGAACAGCAAGACCGCAAGCAGTGAGAGGAGTGATTTGGGGAAGCTGGAGGGGTTCATGGGTATCACTCCGTCCAAAATGACGAACCAGGAAACAGGCCCAAAAAAATGCTTCTGTAAAATATTCTAATACCAACCATTGTAAAGCGTGTGAGGCACGTCTCGTATCTCAGGTTGAGGGTTTGGGC